>MVQR01000036.1 GCA_002067815.1 Syntrophus sp. PtaB.Bin001
GTGGAAGATACATCTTTATGCTTCTTGGCGCAAGGAATCTTTATGCCGGGTATGCTTTCAAACTTATCTGCAATTGAAACCGATCGGAGAAAAACACTTGATCGCAATGGATATCCTTTGCGTCAAACACTCAGAAAAAAATATCTTTCAATCATTGAACATGGTTTGGAACCATGATTTTGAGCATTTTCACATTTGTTCCACATTTATTAATGCAGTGTCGTTTTTTTGTTGTTTCCCAAAGGGAGAAATGATATAAGCTCTCCCGTCTTACCTCACTGTGAGCTGGTTCAGCTCAGGTGATGCCATTCAAAAATTATCGAAGCACAGCAATCCAGAAAAAGTTAACAAAAGCAAGCAAAGCGTTTGTAATCCATCTAAAAAGTAGGAGGAAGTATGGCAACGCTCATTGTACCAGGAGTCAATGTTAAGGCATATTTTGATGTTCTTCCCCCACAACCGGCTCCATCTGGAATAGTCGGCATCGCCGGCGTCGTCGACCGGCCGCCTGCAAGCGGTAAGCTGGTCGGCGTGACAAAGATTTCCGAACTGCGCGACCTTTTAGGACCCGGATCGCTTTACAGCCTGAAACAGGGCGTTGACGCCCTGTCAAACGGCGCATCGGAACTAGTGATTTCCGCTGTTTCAGGAGGCGGCCCGGCGAGCCTTTCTCTGTTTAATGTTGATTCCGAACCCTGTGTCCTTCTCAAATGTCGCTTCAATCGTTCGTGGGGAACATCCCTTGCTGCGGAGGTGCGAACGATCCTCGATGCAAACGGAGCGGTTGTTCGAGTCAATCTCGATGTACTCGTTAACGGAAAGATCGAGGAAACCTTCACTGATTTACGGGTTGCACCTGGTGAGGCGGATGACCTTTTCAATACCGTCAACAATGCCTCCAAGCTCCTTGTGGCTCTGGATGCGGGCTTCGAGGATGACCTGCCGACAGCCGGAACATACAGTTTCGATGCCTCCGGCAACCCGATCAACGTGGCGGTCAAGGATGGAGTCAAGACGCTGCTTAAGCTTCTTGTTGCGGAAGATGCCGACCCCAACGGCCTGAAAGTTGCCATCGAACTGCCTGCTACACCGGCAAATACGGTAAAGATCAAAATCTTCAAGGGCAGCGCCCTGCAGGAAGAATTTTCCGAACTGGTAATGAACCCCGACAACGACAAGTACCTGCCCTATGTCCTGCTGACGCAAAGCAAGCTGATCCGCGTCACGCCGGAAAGCTCCTTCGCTACGGGAAAAGCCCTGCCTGTTGCCACCAATGGTCCTAGAACCTTCAATGATGGGACATCACCTTCCGTCTCCGCTTTCAAAACCGCCATCGACCTGCTTTGCGAAGACACCCGCATCGATCTGGTCTGCGCAGCAATCGAGCCGTCGCGAAGCGATGCCGATGTGGCGACGATTCACCAGGCCCTGCTCTCACATGCCGTTTCCATGTCGGACAACGGCGCTCCCCGCATCGCCTTCGGTTCAATTACAGCGGCAGAGGCCGCAAACGTCGATAAGATCAAAGACCACGCTTCCGCAGTGCGCAATCGCCGGTTCGTCTTAGTTGCCCCTCCTCAGACTGAAGGTCTGCTGGCAGGCATGGTCGGACGGATGGACGTGCAGGAATCACCGACTTTCAAGACGATTTCTCTCCAAGGAATGGCTGCCGCATCCTACCGGGAAAGCGAACTGAACCGCCTGCTGGGATCAACCATCAATCTGTGCGTTATCCAGGAAAGAGCCGGGCGGGGCATTGTCGTCCTCAAGGGGATCAACACCATCGGCGATCAGATTTCCGTAACGCGCGTCGCCGACAAGGCGATCCGGGAGACCAAGGCCATCGCGGAGAATTTCATCGGCATCTTGAATTCAGAGGAAGCGCGCATTGCCCTGAAACAACAGCTGGTCGCAACATTCCTCCGCATGGAAAGGGAGGGGGCGATCGTACCCTCGACGGACGGCAAAGATCCGGCCTTTATCGTGGATGTCTATTCGACACAGCAGGATTTCGCTCAGGGCATAGTCCGCATCGATATCGCGGTCCGTCCTGTTCGCGCCATCGATTACATCTATGCGACCATCCGTGTGAAAAACTAGGAACAAAAGGAGATTTTTATGCCTACACTCTTTGCAGCCAACGAAAGCGTCGTGCTCATCAACGGCCAGCCCATCGAAGGCGTTCAGGCAATCGAATATCGCAACGTTCAGCAGCGCGAAAATGTTTATGCCGTGGGAATCGCCGAACGTATCGGCCAGATAGCAGGCCATTTCTGGGTTGAAGGACGGCTGAAGGTCAACTCGACAGCGCCGGCGGTAAACGCCATTACCGGCGATACGGCTTTTCAGATAACGGCGCAGCTCAGGCACGGCAACACCAGTATGACCCTGTCCTTTGACGATTGCTACCTGACGGAAAAAACCTTCGAGATGGGCGTGGGAAGCGTGGGAAGCTCCGTATATACTTTCAGTGCTACACGCATCCGCGAGGAAATAGCCTCAACTTAACAGGATTTTCCGTTTCCGTATCAAAGACTATTGGACTATTGCAAATTTGCGGCTCGGCGGCAGGCATCCCCAAACAATGCCGCAGTCGCTGATGACGTTTTTTGATATGGATTGGCAATCGAGTTGTCTGGCAGGAGGTAGCAGGTGCCGCTTATCTTTTCACCGGAATCGGGCGAAGCGATAGTTGGATCGGAGCGGGTATCCCTTGTTCCCGTTGGCGATGACGGATCAGTTCGGCTTCTTGACCGGTCCGGATCAGTCATACGTCCGCTCCGCTTCGGAGAACGCTCTCGACTTCTGATCGACGCCCTGCAGTCCGATGATCCCTCTGCCTTTTGTTCCGATCTTCTTGTCCATGCGGCTACAAATATTCCGCCCGATGCCCTGACATCCGCAGAAAAAGTGCTGGCTCTGCTGCTTGCCGGAGGTGACATCGATGCCCCGACTCTGTCCCGGACGATCGCAGTCGTTGCCGGTTCTACGGGCTGGACACTGGACATTATCAATACAAAGACTGCGCTTGAAATTGACAGAATAGCTTTAGATCTGGTCTCTCGGCATTCGGACTGGAAAAAAATAGTTTTTCCCCGGCATGGAGCGGACGATGTGGAGGCAATGATAGGCGAATTTATATCGGGATTGCTCCGGCGGGTCGACGAACAAATCATACAATCCGCAGCGGAGGATTTCTCCCCGACAGCGGCCGGCAATACCATGGATAGAGCAAACCGATCCGCATACCAAAATCCATCTTTCGGACAAGAGGCATTTTCCCCAACTTCTAAAATGGATTATCACCGGATATCAGATGCGCGACGAGCGAAGCGTCTTAACCTTTCAATCGATCCAATCATAGCTTCCAAATCTCATTCTTTCCGGGAATTTAAAAATGCTCCGGGTGCGGAAGGCGGCACAGATGTGACTGTGGTGAGATATCGCGACAACAACGGCGGCCCATCATCGGTCACGATAAGCGCCGGTCAACACAGCAAAGGTTTTCTGCAAAAGGATGCTTACTTCGGAGATCGGCATTCCGGAAAAAGAGAGGCGGAGAAAAAGGAAAATTCACGAACAAAAGACGATAATGCTTCGCTCCAAGCGAATAAAAATCTGCCGAGCGATAACATGAAGGACCTGATTCAGCGTCTTCAGCTTTTTCCTCATCCTCCGGTCAGACGATCCTCTCCCGGTTTCAGCTCTCCGAAGTCCGGCAATGTACAGGCACATGAACGGACAACAAGTACTTACGACGGAAAATCGGAAAGCGGGTTTCGGAAAGGGGAACCCCAGCAGACAAAAGAATCGAATACGTTCCCCAGGCCGACAAGATCAGAGGTTGACAATTGGACCGATATCCCGCCTATTCCTAATGTACCCGAGCGCCGACTCGATCCGGATCACAAGGATTTTCTGATTCCGTCAGGTGCGCAGCAAAAATCGCCCCTCCCGGGGAATGCCGTTTGGCCGGACAGCCCCCCCGGACAGAGAACCGAAAACCCATCGCCGCCGAATACAATCTCAAAGCTTAATAACGCGGCGGGAGACATTTTCCCGGTCTCTTACAAAGTTATCCCAGTCGAAGATACTAATAAGAAACAGGAGGGGAAAAATACTGCTTCGGCCTTCGATACACTGGATCTGGCAGATCTGGCCGACGGAATCGGCCGCCTGCTCTCTGCTGAAGCGGATCTGAGAGGGATAGACTGATGCCGGAAACGACCCAGAGGCCGGTCCCGCTGCTCGGGGAAATCTCCCTCGATTATGTACAGCATATCGAACATTCCCTCGAAGGCGGCTATCTGTCCAGCGTAATCCCCGGACTGGAAGGGCAACTGCAGCAGCGGGTGGCCCGTCCTTCCCATCGTGTGACCATCCGAGGAATTCTTTTCGGAGACGGCGCGGCCGATGCGCTTTCGTCACTCCAGGAAGCTGCCCAGAACGGAGAGGAATTGACTTTCTCGGCGGATATCACCTCCGCCCTCGACATTCAGCAGGTGGTTATCGACGGATTTCATGCCGCCCAGGAGGTCTCTACTCCCGGCAGGTACTCCTACGAGATACGACTGGTAGAGAGCCCCCCGCTGCCCCCTCCGGCCCAGATTTCCGGTTTCGGCGGGCTGGACGATTTCGGCCTGGGAGACCTGGGATTCGATACGGACATTATGGGAGATTTGACAGACCTAGCCGGAGATATTGCCGGAGCGGTCAACGATGCCCTGGGGGTGCTGGATGCCCTGGAGGCATTGGCCGGGCTGGACGGATTGAGCGTCGGCGGAGTTCTACAGCCAATGCAGGATGTGGGCAACAGCGTTTCGCCGCTGGCGTCGGCATTCAAGGATTCAATGTCCTCCCTGAGCGTCCTTTTCGGCGGGTAAGGCTCGGCATATTATTTTAGTTTACGGCGGAAGCTATATGGTTTTTCCGGTCGGCATATCCCTGACGTTGGGCAACTATCGCTATGATACTCATGTGCAACAATTGCGCGTCAGTTTATCTCTTCTTCCCGGCGTCAACAGCGCGGTGGCCATCCTGCCTTCAAACTCACAGTTCAGCGCGGCGCCTGGTGACGATGCGGAGGTGGAATTGACAGCCGGGGATGCAACGGAAACGGTGCTGACGGGAACGATCAAGGCGGTCGAACGGTCTTTAACGACAATATCGGTCACGCTAAGCGACGGTTCCGCCGATCTGCATGCCTATCGACCGGCAACAACCTACGAAGGCAGAACCAGCGGGCAGATTCTCCAGGCCCTGGCCTCTGATGTCGGATTGTCGACGGGCAGGATCGAAGCAGATCTTGATCTGGCTGCTTACGCTGCGGAACAGGGCAGGACAGCGGGAGAACATACGGCCCTGCTGGCACTTTTGTCGGGCTGCCTGGCCTTCGTTAACAGCGACAACGAATTGTCCGTACCGAAAATCAGCATTTCCGCCGACGAGGCCCTGCGATACGGGAGGGATATTATGGCATACCGGGTTCAAGAACGAAAAAAGGATCGACCGGATCTGATGGCGATAGGCAACGGTCCGGCAGGCTCAGGAAGCGCCCCCGACGCCCTTCGCCAGACGGTCGGCACTTTGCCGTCCAATGCGCAATCACCCGGTGCAGCAATGAGATGGCAGCCCTACGCTTTCCTGCGAACACCTTCGGCGGTATCCGCGGCCGACAATGCCCTCAACACCGACGCGGGAAGAAGGCTTTCCCGGGCCGAAGCAACCTGCCTGGTCAGCCCCCAGCTTCGCCTCGGCTCCGTCGTGGAAATTTCCGACATGCCGGACGGACTGAATCCGGGCCCCTGGATTCTTACCGGAATCTGTCACGAGGTGCGCACTTCCGGCCAAAGCCGCACGATCTTCCGCGGCGATTCCGCAGGGAGCGGCAGCGAATTGACCTCACTGATCGGGGGATTTCTGTAACATGAGCGCCATTCTTTACGACAGCATTGCCCGGATCGCCCGCCACGAAGTGAACGCCCGCGCCGTGGCCGGCATCGGCATTGTAACCCAGGCATACGGCGCCGATAGCAGCGCCAAGGATTATGCCGTATCGGTCAAGATGCGCGACACGGGAATACTGCTGCCCCGCGTTCCCATCGCCGTCGACGCTGCGGGGTTTGCTGCACTGCCCGCCGTCAACGATCTGGTTGTTGTTCTTTTCGTAAACGGAGATATTAACGGTGGTGTCGTCGTCGGCCGTCTTTATTCGCCGGACCTGGAGCCGCCTGAAAATGCCGACGGTCAGGTTGTTCTGCGATTGCCGCCGGGGCAAAGCGAACCGAAAATCGATCTGGAACTGAAAGGCGACACACCTTCCCTATTCCTGAAAATAGACAAGGACGTCTTTGTCGAGTGTCTCAAGGACAAGGTCGAGATAAAAGTCGGCAGCATCAAGGCGACTTTGACTTCCGGAGGAGGCGGCCGGGCGGAAATCGCTGCGGGTGGATCGACGCTGACGCTGAAAAAGGACGGAGAAGTCGCCATCTCATCCCAGAGCGATTTGAAGCTGGCCGGGGTAAATATCGAAATCTCGGCTCAGGGAAATCTGAAACTCAAAGGTGCAAAGGTGGATATCAACTGATGGGGATACCGGCTGCAAACGCTCAGAGCACGGCCATGGCCGTGGATACGCATATCGTGATGGTGCCATCCCCCGGAGGGCCGGTGCCGACACCGCTGCCCCACGCCTTCAGCGGCACTTTCAGCAGCGGTACGGTGTCAACCGTATCCATCGGAGGGAAACCTGCGGCGGTTAAAGGTTCGGTCGCCACGAATTCACCTTCCCACATCCCCACACCTCCGGGAACCGGCTTTCAGAAGCCTCCGTCCAATTCAGGGGAAGTCTTTATGGGAAGCGCCACGGTATCCATCGGAGGGAAACCGGCGGCACGGAGCGGAGACAGTGTAAAGACCTGCAGCGATCCGTCCGATATGCCCGTCGGCCGGATCATCGCGGCCGGTACGGTTTTTATCGGCTGAAGATGAAGATTCTCGGATTTATATCAAGAACTGCTTTGAAAAACGGATATCTAAAAAGATAGGAAAAGGTTGATCTCAAGAAGATGAAGGATACGCTCGGCAAAGACATCTGTGTAATCCCTTATATGACCGCCCATGACGCGGCGGAGGTTGATTGCGCCGTATCGAGCAGACCCGACAAGTCAAGGAAGGCCGCTGCCGGATCCTCCCTTGACGACATCGCCGTCGTGGAGGACCGTCGCAATCTAGCCCAGGCACTTATTTTAAGGCTGCTGACCCCCAAAGGTTCCCTGGCATCTTTAGGCCACGCTGCTTACGGCTCCCGCCTGACCGAGCTCATCGGCAGACCGAAAACCAAAGCCGTGCGCAACCTGTGCCGACTGTTCGTCCTGGAGACGCTGGCCCAGGAGCCCCGCATCGAACCGAAAGCGGTATCTTTCCAGTTTGACGAAACGGCGGAATCGATCGATAACCTGGTGTTCATCTGCCAGGTGAAACCTCTTTACAGCCCGGACCCTCTCGCCATTTCTCTTGAGGTATCATTATGAGTTTTACGCCCCGCACTTATGAGGAGATTGTCCGCGACCTGCTGACGACGCTGACTCAGGGCACCGTCCGGGAAAAGGTAAAAGTCCTGGAAAGCGGCAACGAAAGAATTTCGGAAAAGTTGCAGAACCGGCCGGTGAGGCGCGTCTCCTTCGTTGAAGAAATCCGGACCGACGAACAGGGGAAAAAGACGAAGATCCGTTACACCGCAACCGACTATGAACTTTTCGCCTCCGACGGTTCGGATAACAATTTCGACACGCTCCGCTTCCGCAAAGGCAAACAACAGCCCGAATTGACTTCGATCCTGCAGGTCAACTACTATCCCGTCTCGACCGGTCCAACGCCGCTGACCGATCTCAATGTCGGTTCCGTAACACGCACTCTTATGGAAACCTTCGCCCGGGAACTCGCCCTAAGCGATCTTTCCCTCGACTATATTTACAAGTCGGCCTATCTTGAAACCGCCACCGGTCCGTCTCTGGACAAGGTCGTCGCCTTGGTCGGCGTCAAGAGGCTGCCGGCAGGCTATCCCACAGTCAAAGTCCGTTTTTCCCGCAATGCCGCAAGCCCCGGACAGATCACGATTCCCGCCAATACGGCCGTTGTCGACGCCAAGGACAACCGCTACCTGACTTTGGAGACGCTGGTTCTCGAACCCTACGAAAGCAGCCGCGAGGTACCGGCCGCCGGGGAAAAACCGAGTACGGGCGAAGTCGGCGCCGGCGAACTAAATCGCCTTGAAACCCTCATTGCGGGAATAGCGGAAGTTACCAATGTCAAGGAATCATCAAAGCGCAGCGCCGCCGAAAGCGACGACGACCTCCGCCGCAGGGCCGCCGGCGCCCTCCATGGCGTCATGCGCGGCACGGTCAATGCCCTCCAGTACGGATTGCTCAGTATTCCCGGGATCAAGAGCGTCAATATCGTGGAATTTCCCAACGACATTGCCGGGGAATTGCGCGTCGAAGTTGCCTACAGCGAAGATACCCCTCAGGTGCGCGCACTGGTGGCCGAACGCATCCAGGAACTACGCCCGGCAGGAATCAGGGTGATCCAGGGCGAGGCAGTGAAAAAGCCTCTGGATGTCCAGGTCGATCTAACTCTGACGGGCAAGGGGGTTGCTTCGTCAGAGCTTGCCGTCCTCAAGTCATCAGTGGAGACGACACTTGCCAAATATCTTGCAGAGCTTCCCCCCGGTGGTTCCGCCCGGCAGGCCCGTATGTCGGCGCTTATCCTTGCCGATTCGCGGATCGCCGACGCTACGGTGCGCCTGATTCCCCAAGGAGGCGAAGCCAAAGACAGCATCACCCTAGAAAGCAACGAGGTTTTCGATGTCAAGACACCCTTCATCTTTGCTAACATCAACGCCGAAGAGCAGGCCGCAGCCCAGGCGGTCAGCAGCAAGGCGACATTCTACCTGCCTCTCCACCTGGCTGCTGGCGTCACCGAAGCGCAGGCGCTAAGCGCTATCGATACCGCCTTGAAGGCCTATCTTACCGGCCGGAGTTCTACAACGCCCGTGTCCGTGGACACCATGGCCGCAACAATCCGCGACGACACGCGCTATGCCCTGGTAAGAAACGAGGCGACAATCACCGTCGAGAAGGGCGACACTTTCATCCAGCTGTCCGACGGCCAGGGTGAGTACTCACCGGTCGCGGGTGAAACGATTGAAAAGCAGGCTGTCAATCTGGATATCCGGGAGGGAAACGTCTAAATGGCCCATATCGATGACATGACCGGCCGGCTTCCCCAGCTCTACCGTGACGGAGAAATCCTTCGGGGAATTCTTCAGCAGCCAGCGGTACAACTGGAGGTTATCGATGAAGTAGGACGAATTATCGCCCAGAGCCACTGGTTCGATGCGGCCTGGGAGCGGGAAGACGTCGTCAAACTTGCGAGACTGCTCGATATCGAAGCACAACCTTGGCAGGATATCGATGAATTCCGCGCCTGGGTTCACTCACTGCGCAATGCCTGGCTCCGCCGATCGGGAAGCGTGACGGTAGCCGGCATGCAGTCCTTTGTCAGCGAATACGTAGAGCGCTATTCGCGTGCCGTCGCCATTCAGGCCGTCCAGCCCCTGACCGTATGGACCGGTTCTCCCAATCCTTCAGCGGCGGCTTTTATCGAGAATCCCGGCCACAAGCGAATCGTCGCCGCAGGACCGACGGCCGTTCAGCCTCTCCAACTTTTTACCGTGACCAATCGAGGGCTTGATCCCGTCCCTCTCCGCTTTCTGCTGCAAAACATATCCGGATATCCGGAATATGTTCCTCTGATCGCCAATCTCACCACGGGTCAGGCCCTTCTCTACAAAGTACCTATCGGTCAGGGGGAACGGCTGTGGATTGATGCCGGGGCCGACGGCGCCGCCACGGCTACCTGCGAGGATCGCGACGTAACCGACCGCCTCGTATCGATTGCCGATTTTTCGCCGGGCACCCCCTTCGAGAGGACTGCGATTGCCTCTCCCGCCCAAGCACTGACCTTGGACCGGGGTGAAAATACTTTCTGGTTCTTCCCTTGCGCCCTCTTCGACGAGCAGGGACTGGACCGCTATCTGTCATCCCTGGCGGCCCTGAAGATTACTCAAGGCGTTTTCGATTCCAGCGCCTTTGATTCGAGCCTTTTCAGCCAGGATGCCCGGGTAAGGATTTTTGTGGGTTACGAAGAGTCTCAACCAGCCGCTTTCTCCATCGAACTGCCGGCGGGACTGATGCTTTCCGAAGCAGGACAGTTTGAAGAAGCCCTGGAAAAGCGGGAAGCCTTAGCCGTATCCCTTCAGGAAGGCGTAGACAAGCTCAAAGCGGCAGGGGTTCAGGGCAGGATTACATTGCTCTCCTTGAAGGAAGTGCAGCATCAGCGGGATTATCTCAAAGACTCGACGCCCAAGCGCTTCAAGTCCGCGGGACCGACGGGTACGGACAAGGAACCCGCCGTCGGAGCCGTTTTTGAAAAGACAGGTTTAAATTACTCCATTTTCCATTGAGGGAACAGCATGCAGGGAAAAGTTAAAATTCTCCTTCTCGACGCGCAGGGGACCACCCTTGCGGAACGACATTCAAAAAACTCGGTGATGCGCGGCGGCGGCGAACTCATCGCGAAACTCTTTGCCGGACAGGGATCGGCCATTACCCATATGGGCGTGGGAACAAGCGCTGCAGAAACTCCGAACGATTTTTCCCTGGCCGCGCTTCAGAATGAGGCAGTTGGCGAGACGCCGGCCCTGACGGGCTCCACTGACGTTGAGCTGCCGGCCGGAGCCTTTGCCATTGCGGTCGATGGCGAGAAGCGCCTGGTAACGGTCAAGGTCCGGGGCACGCTGCCCAACGACTCCGCTGTGGGAACGATCCGCGAAGCAGGGCTCCTCTCCAAAAGTGAAGCCGGGATTGTCCTTTACAATCGCGTGATCTTTGCACCGCTGACCAAAGGCAACGATCATGAGCTGACGCTGTTCTGGGAAGTCTCCTTCCCTTACGGCGACCTGCAATGGTTCTGACGCAAGCGTGTAACCGGAAAAGCGGAGAAGACAAGTCGCCGGAGAAAGGCACTGTAGGGAAAATATGAAGTTTTATCTGATAAATAGGTAAAAGTTAAAAAAGGAGTGTCGCTATGGCATCGTTTCAATTCAAAATGACGGGATTCCCGGCTGCAAACCGCGACGCGGTGATTCAGCTGGTCAACGAATCGACGGGAAAAACGGTTGAGCGCAAGCCCTTTCTCGACGGCACACTGACCGTAACGGATCTCGATGACGGCTACTACCAGATGAAGGTTGTCCACCCCAACCTGGTGAACCCCATCGTTCAGAAGCGGATTCGGCTTTTCCCCCAGATTGCCCCCACGGTCGTGCCCATCCCCATTCCGGAAAAGCTGTTCCGGGATTCCCCCATCCGCGACATTCCCGATGCGGATCTGACGCCGGTGCAACAGACAGCAGCCACGGTCAAGGGGCAGCTGACGCCCATCGGCAGCAAAACGCCCGGCGAGGCCATCAAAAGCGCCGACTGGAACCTACTGGTCAACGGTGTTGCGGAACTCGCCAATGCCGTAGCACAACTTACACAGCTGGTTTCGCCCCGGGGCCATGATCATCCGGAAATAGAAGAAAAGATCGCCGAAGTCCAGGGCAATATCCGCCGCTTCGCCGAGGCCTTCGGCAAATCGCTGGTGGAGCTCCAGCGTGAAATTGAAACAGAAAATCTGGACAGAAAGGTCAACGACGTCCTAGATGCCGCGGAAGCCTCGCAGGCCATCCGGGACCGTGTCAAAGGCAGGATCTCGGAACTTAAGGACATGGTGCAGGCCGACACGGCCGTTTTCACGAATAAACTCGCCAATGCCGGCAATTTCCTGCTTACGGAAATCAATGAAATGGCCGTTGCCAAGGGCGACAAGGCCGGAGAATTCCTGAATACAGAATCCGTCAAAAACACCATCGCCGTGGCAACCCAGTATTCCGATACCGGCGCAGTGACGACGACGGAACAGGAAATCAGCACCTATCGTAAAACGACCGCAACAGGCGGCAACAAACTGGGGACGCTTGTCGGCACGGCAAAAAGCGGGGGAGGTAAGTAATGGCGACGGTTTCCGACCTGGATCGCCTCAAGGCGCTTCTTGAGCTGCTGGAACCCCTTTCCAAGGCAAAGCCGGGTCAGCCCGTGACGGCCGAGGCCTGGAATACCATGGTGTCGGTTCTGTCGGAACTGACCCGCAATATCCTGACCCATGAACAGGATTCTTCAGTACCGCCACACACACACGAAGAGCAGGTGGCCCTGAGCTGGCTGAATTC
>MVQR01000037.1 GCA_002067815.1 Syntrophus sp. PtaB.Bin001
ATAAATGTAAAGATATTACAACGGGAATTTGTGTAATTACTTGTTTACCGGTTCAAAAGCGAAGAACACCCTTTCAGACATTATGTTGCCTGTCTTGCCTTTTTCAATGGGATGAGAGGGGACATTCAGGATAACCAGTTTCAGTTCGTCGCCCTCCTTCAATTGGCCGGCGGCACAGTTTACCACCCTGATCAGAAGCCTTTTAACAGGGCTGTTTTCGCCTAAATCGATATAGGCATGGATCAAAGGGGACGTGTAACCCAAGGGAACGCCTTTGATCGTTTCCGTAAAGACGATTACTCTTCCTTTTTGCGGTAGTTCGATATATTCGAGATCATCACTGTAACAATCGGGACAGATGACTCGAGGAGGATAAGAGACTGCACCGCAGGCCTTGCAGCGGGTGGTTGTCAGTTTACCTGCTTTCAGGTTTTCATAAAAAGGGTGAATCCTGTTAAAATCCTTGGACTCTATCGGCCACATATCCATAGTTACGGGATATAAATCTTCAAGTACGGGGATTCCTGATAAAGACATATCTTCCTCCTTATTGAACGGGTTCTCTGCCATAAATTATGACGGTTTGTTCCGCGTTGAGACCGCTAAGATTATGGGTCAGTCCGAAGTGGGCGTTTTTGACCTGATGGCGGGCTATCCCCTGAAGCTGCTTCATGATTTCCGTTCCCTGGCGAATGCCCGTTGCTCCGAAGGGATGACCGATTGATAGCAGGCCACCGTCAGTATTCAGGGGAATCTTGCCGTTGAGTTCCGTCTGGCCTGAACCTACAAAGACTCCCCCTTCGCCTTTTTTACAGAAGCCAAGTTCCTCAACTTCAATAATCTGGGATATGGTGAAGCAGTCATGAACCTGGGCGACATCTATTTCTTCCGGGGTCAGTTTTGCTTTTTGAAACGCCTTTTCTGCAGCGCACTTTAAATGAGGCCACTCCGCCAGATGCCGACCCGGGTAATTTGCCGAAACGCTGTGTTGAGAGACCTGGGCGCATCCTCTCAAGTAAACAAGGGGCTTGTCCGTCAGTTCCTTGGCCTTCTCTTCGTTGGCAATAATACAGGCCGCGGCCCCATCCGTTATCGGGCAGCAATCATAAAGCGTCAGAGGAGGCACGATGGAAGGTGCGTTCATTGCTTCTTCCAAGGTAATTGCTTTCTGCATCTGCCCCTTGGGATTGTCTTGTCCGAAGTTATAGTTGGCGACGGCAACGCGGGACAAGTGCTCCTTGGTTGTACCGTAGTACCTCATGTGTTCTTTAGCCACCATTGCAAAATAGGGGGGAGGAAGGCCCAGCCCGTGAGGTGCGTCCCAATCATGATCGATTGAAGCCAATTCGCTATAAAATACTTCCCACTTTTGCGGCGTGTAAAGCTTCTCTCCGCCGGCCACCATTACGATTTCCGCATTTCCCGATTCCACAAGAGCTTTGGCAAGCATGATGGATGCACTTCCTCCTGCGCAGAGAACATCAACCCTTGCACAGACGGATGTCGGCTTCAGTCCGCAACGTTCCGCTATGACGGGAGCCAGATTGACCTGGAATGAACACCTTCCTGAGTAAGACGAAGATGCAATTAGTCCGTCTATTGCACTGGGTTTCAAATTGGGAATTTGGTCAAGACAGTCTTTCGCAGCTTCTTGAAACATGTCTATGAGAGACGCTGCCCTCACACCCCATCGAGACATTCCACCTGCAATGATGCACGCATTTCTGTTAGTCATAAGTCCTCCTTCCGATTGTTAAGTAGCTTGAGATGTCTTAATTAAAAGAAATTCAACATGTCGATCCAATAGCTGTCTTGAACTTTAAGTCTTGTACGATACCGTCATTTAAAAACAAAAAAAGCCGCGGGCATTTGAAATGCCCGCGGCTTTTGAAGTCATATGACAACGGATCAGCTCAAGGGCGTATGTCTCCTCGTAAAGCTAAAGAAAAAGCCAAAGAAAGCCGATCCGAATAATTGATCTTGCATGATTTCCTCTCAAATAGTTTGTGCTGCTCTATCCATTTTTGCCTGTTATGTCAAGCAAAACCTGTGATGTTTTCCGCTTGACTTAAAGTCAATCGGTTTCATTCAAGAAGATCCATCAAATGACATACTTTTTGGGTCATTTCCCTTCTCTGAAGATTGTCGGCAAGATTTACGATACAACCGGGACAGGCTGTTACGACAATATCCGCCTTAGTAGATTTAACACTATCTAGCTTCTTATCCGCAATTTTTTGAGTAAGCTCGTAATGATCAATGCTGAACGATCCTCCCATACCGCAGCACCTGTCTGCGGCGGGCATTTCCACGTACTTCAATCCGGGAAGAGATTGAAGTATTTGTCTGGGTTGATTCCTGATGTTCTGATAACGGACGAGATGGCAGGGGTCATGCCAGGTTGCCGTCTTTCCCTTAAAGTCTTGCCTTAGTTTAAGCTCTTCCATCGGAATTTTCATTACATCGACGATGAATTCGGTAATGTCCTTAATTTTTTTAGAAAACTCTTCAAAAATTTGTTTCTGCTCATCATTGTCAGGCAGGTAAGTCTGATAATCCTTCAAGCTTGAGCTGCACGTGGCACAAGATGAAACTACATAATCCACATTTTTGAAGGCGTTAATATTCTGATAGGCGAGCATTCTCCCCGTTTTCAAATCGCCGCTGAAATAAACGGCAGCGCCGCAGCAAGTCTGTGTTTTGGGAACAATGACTTCGATACCTCTTTTGGTAAGAAAATCGATCGTTCTGAGACCAATTTCGGGAAAAATAAAATCAGTAGCACAGCCCATGAAAAAACCCACACGCATCCGTGGCTGTTTTGAGTCGGTAGGAGGATTGACCTCTTTAACCTGATCCCGGAGAAGTGTTTTGGCAATTTCAGGGATATGCCTTCCTTTACCCAACGCTTTAAGAAAGTCAGGTAGATGCTTCATTTTACCTGGTTTTTGGGGAAGGAATCGCTGAAGCTTCGAGGCAAATTTGACAGAGAGACCAAAGAGTCGGCGATTAGCCATTAAATTTCGGAAGATGACCCTCTTGATTAACGGAAGTCCCCTCTCTTTGACAAGTTGCGCCCTTGCTCCGACAACGACTTGATCAACCTTCGTTTTTGCGGGACAATTGATGGCACAGGTTTTACAGAGAAGGCATTTTCCCATTATGTCAGCTATTTCCTTGCTGAGCGGCTGTTTATTTTGAAGTATCTGCCTTGTTAGGAATATCTTGCCTCGAGCCACGGAAGATTCGACCAATTCCTCTTGGTAAACAGGGCAGAAAAAGGTGCAGAATCCGCATTTCATGCATTGATCTGCAAACTTCTCAATTTTTTTTAGCTCTTTTAAGTCTTCCAATTCAGATCTCTTTTTACCGCTAGTCCCATATTTTCCCTGGGTTCATGATATTATTAGGGTCAATGAGAGCTTTGATGTTCTTCATGAGATCGGTCACAGTTGATCCCAGCGCCCTCCTGAAAAATCTCTGTTTTTCAAGACCGATTCCATGTTCTCCCGAAAGCACGCCGCCGAGTTCAAGGGCTGTCTCGATAATTTCTTCAACGGCCTTTTCCGCCCGTGCAAAATGTTCCTTGTTTTTGATATCAGTCAAAACTGAGGGATGGAGATTGCCGTCTCCGGCATGGCCGAGGACAACGATTTCCAAATCATACTTTTTTGCCAACTCCCTGCATTTTCGAATAAGGTGTGGAATCTTTCCCCTGGGAACTGTTACGTCTTCGGCGAGGACTGTGGGCGCCTTGCCGAAAATCATGGCGAAACCGGCACGTCGGGCCATCCAGTACCTGTTGGCTTCATCCTGGTCCTTGGCAGGTCTCACTTCTATGGCGCCGTGGCCTCTGGCAACTTCGACAATTTTTTCCGCTTCTTTTTCGACTGCTTCAGCCATTCCGTCCACTTCAAAAATAAGCACGGCATCGGCATCCTGTGGCAACCCCAGGGGGCTGACTTCTTCAATCCGGCGGATGACCCAGTTGTCAAGAAGCTCGATCTTACCTGGTGTTACACCGCTTGTCAGCACAAGGGAGACATTTTCACCGGCCGTGGCGACGTCGTCGTAAATGGCCAAAACGGTCTTTCTTGCCGGGGGCAGAGCATTGACCTTGAGTTCCGCTTTGGTAATTATGCCCAGCGTACCCTCGGAGCTACAAAAGAGCATTGTCAAATCGTATCCCACTACATTTTTAACCGTGCGTCCGCCCAGATTTATAATCTCTCCGGTGGGCAAAACCACTTCCAGGCCGAGAAGATACTGTTTTGTCACACCGTATTTAACACCAGCCGGCCCTCCTGCGTTTTCTGCAACTATGCCGCCGATGGTTGCGGCAAGGAAGCTCTGAGGATCAGGAGGGAAGAAAAGGCCTTCGGCGGCAAGACGGGTATTAAGATTCATCAGGACTACACCGGATTCGACGGTTGCCGTAAAATTTTCCTTATCGATGTTGAGTATCCGGTCCATTTTTGTTGTGCAAAGTACAATGCCTCCCATAACCGGCACTGATCCGCCACTTACATTTGTGCCGCCGCCTCTTGGAGTGACTGGGATCTTATGCGCATTAGCCAGTTTCATAATGCCGGAAATCTGCTCGGCCGTTTTGGGAAAAACAACAACGTCAGGGTCATGGATCCACGAAGATGTTCCGTCGTAAGAATAAGTTTTCAGATTCTCAGTTGTGGTAAGCACATTTTCCCGGCCTACTATCTTCTGCAACTCGCCGATGACAGATTCATTAATCATTTGTGTTTCCTTTTTGAAATCCGTAATTCAGAAACGGGTGGTCAGTTGTTGATTTTCTTTGGAGCTTCTTTGACGATGAAGAATTACGATATGCGGATTTTCAAGGAGTTATAGCGTGCATGGAAGCACGCTATAACTCATAAAAAAAGAGGTTTTACAAAATATTTAATTTCTATAACCGTTTATAGCTAATTTTATCTTCAGCGATAAAAAGTTTTACTTGTCTTTAAATTCCGCCTTGCGTTTTTCCAGGAGGGCAGTCATACCCTCATGCCTGTCTTCTGAAGAACTGGCAAGGGCGAAACTCATAATTTCAAAATCAAGTCCTGTACCAAGATCTACATTCTGGCCTGCATTAATGGAAGCTTTTGACATCTTGAGGCTTACTTTCGGTTTGGCGGCAAGTTTTTCCGCCAGTTCCATCGCAGCCTTATCAACATCGGCCAAGGGGACGACTTTGTTGACCAAACCATAACGCTCTGCTGTTGCTGCATCGATCATATCACCCGTGAAGATCATTTCCTTGGCACGGGCCGCACCAACGAGACGGGTTAAACGTTGCGTTCCGCCGGCGCCGGGAAGGATTCCAAGATTTATTTCCGGTTGGCTGAACTTGGCGTTGTCGGCAGCGATCCGCAAATCGCAGGCCATTGCCACTTCACAGCCACCACCGAGAGTCAAACCTTTTATTACAGCGATAACGGGAAGGGGATAGCGATTGAGGCTTTCACATGCCTTACGGAAACCCTGACAGAAGTCGTAAAGTTCAATAGGTGTCAAATTGACCATTTCCTTCACGTCGGCACCTGCTGCAAAAGCACGATCTCCGGCACTGTTCACGATGATAACCTTAACATTGTCATCTGCTTCGATTTCGCCGACTGCCTGAGCAATTTCCCTGAGTATGACGCTGTTCAGAGGATTCATGGGCGGACGATTTAGGGTGATTGTAGCAATCTTTCCCTCGATCTTTAGAAGTATCGTTTCATATGCCATCAGTGTTTAGTCCCCCTGTCTATTCGTATTTATACCAGCCGGCGCCTGTCTTGCGTCCAAGGCGACCCGATTTCATCAACAGTTTGATGGAGAGCGGAGGATTCCAGCGGACATCCATGGATTCACCGGATAGATAGTCCAGGATGGCTTTGTTGATGTCAACTCCCGTGAAATCCATCAGTTCAAAGGGTCCCATGGGGTAATTCAGGCCCAGTTTAACTGCCTTGTCGATGTCTTCCATGCTGGCGACGCCTTCTTCATAAAGCTTCATGGCTTCCATGGCAGATGCCATCATGATTCTGTTAACGACGAAACCGGGAGCGTCTTTTTTGATGTCTACGGAGATCTTGTTTAACTGTTCGGTAAATTCCTGCGTAGCCTTGACGGTTTCATCTGATGTATAATAACCTCTTATTATTTCAACAAGTTTCATGACTTGGGGAGGATTAAAGAAATGCATGCCGACAACCTTCTCCGGTCTTTTCGTGGCCGCGGCAATCTCCGTCAGGGACATGGATGAAGTGTTCGAAGCCAGAATTGTTTCAGGTTTCGTGACGCTATCGAGTTTTGCAAAGGCATTCTGCTTGATCTTCAGATTTTCGATAATTGCCTCAATCACATAATCACAATCGGAAAAATCGGAATAATCCTCGACGGCTACAGTTTTTTTAATCCTTCCGAGGACCGCTTTTGCTTCATCTTCCGTCATTTTCCCTTTTTTGACAGAGCCAGCCATCAGCTTTTCCATCCGGGCTACGCCGCCGTCAACAAATTTCATATCAATATCGCCAAGAACGACTTCAATGCCACGTTGAGCGGCTAGATGGGCGATACCAGCGCCCATGGCACCTGCGCCAAGAACACCCAATTTTTTCACCTGCATTTGCATAATCCTCCTCTAAGCTGATATTTTTATGGGTTTATACATTCAGAAAAATGAAGCTGTCAAGGCTTTTGTCGGAAAATACGAGGATGGGCGATACCGGTCACAAAAGCGGGAAAGCATGCCGACTCTTCTTGTTGAGGTTGGAATTCTTATGTCAGTTAGCATGATGATTCCTCAATCAGGGCAGATTTGTCCAGAAAGGGGATGCAAATATGACGATTGCTGTGGTATAAAATACACAGTTGTAAATATTTTTAAGATTGGAAGTACTCATATTATGTCGAGGGAAAGAGTCAATCGGCGACAAAAGGACATCTCCCGAGTGCTGCGGGAAAAAAAACGGTTTGTTAACGATAAGACCGGAAAAAACAGAAAGAAAAAGGCATGATCAGTTTATTGGTTGCCGGAAAATAAGAAGCTATTAGTTCGAGTCAAAAAATCAAACAAATCTAGCATCAAAGCAGGGATATCAAATTGGAAAGCCTATGACAAAAGAAGCGTTGTTCACTCAAAAAGATAAGGATCAGATTTCATCGCAGGGATTGTCTGTAGAACAGATCATTGAACAAATAAATATTTTCAAAGATGGAGCCTTACCGCTGAAATTGAATCGGCCCTGTAAAATAGATGATGGTATCCGGGTAATTACTGAAGAAGAAGAGAAAATCTTGGCGCAACTACACGACGAAGAAGCCCTGGCTGGAAGGATGTTAAAGTTTGTACCCGCTTCAGGGGCGGCCAGCAGGATGTTCAAAGATTGGTATAATATCATTGATGCCGGAAAATTAGATGATGAGAGATTGAAACTCGAATTATTGCAGAATTTGAAAAAATTCGCTTTTTTCAATGACTTGAAGGAAGTCGTTGCCAAAAGTGGGCAGAATCTTGATGAACTAATAGAAAGAAGTGCAATTTGCAACATCCTGTCACATGTACTTGAACGAAGTGGATTGAATTATGGTGAATTGCCAAAGGCTCTTTTGAAATTCCATCGGTCACCGGGCGGTTCCAGGGCCGCTATTGAAGAGCATCTCGTAGAGGCTGCGCTTTATGTCAAGGACGCAAAAGGCGTGTGCCGCATTCATTTTACGGTTTCTGCCGAGCATGAAAAGGCTGTTGATGAGTTTTTGAGGGGAAAAATAAATTATTATGAAAAATTTCTTAAGGCATCCTTCGATTTTTCTCTGTCGGTACAGCACGCATATACAAATACAATAGCCGTGGATATGGCCGGTGAACCTTTCCGCGATCAGGATGGACTTCTGGTATTTCGGCCGGGAGGGCATGGCGCATTGCTGGAAAACCTAGATCAATTAGATGGTGATATAATATTTATCAAGAACATCGACAATGTTGTCCCTGATAATCTCAAAGCCATAACTGTTCTTTATAAGAAGATATTAGGCGGGTATCTGATAAAGCTGCAAAGAAAAATATATTCTTATGCCGCTAAACTTGCCGACGGGAGAGTAAATGAAAAGGAACTTACAGAGATTATCGATTTTTGTAACAGAGATCTGTACATTTCTTTCCCTTTAGATTTTGACTGTTATCCCTTAAATGTACGTCGTGAAAAGGTTTATCAGAAACTGAACCGGCCTCTGCGTGTTTGCGGCGTTGTTAAAAATGTAGGTGAACCTGGAGGCGGCCCCTTCTGGGTTGAAGAAGATGACGGTACATTGTCTGTACAGATTGTGGAAGAGATTCAAGTTGATAGTGATTCAGAACAGCAACGTTCCTTATGGAACGAGGCGACTCATTTCAATCCTGTGGATCTTGTCTGCGGGGTTCGGGATTATAAATCGCAGAAATTTGATCTAAAGAAATTTGTGAACCGCAAGGCAATCTCAATTACACGGAAAACGGAAAAGGGGCGGGAATTAAAGGCATTGGAACTGCCCGGGTTGTGGAATGGCGCTATGGCTGATTGGAACACTGTCCTGGTTGAAGTTCCCCTGGAAACATTCAATCCGGTCAAGACGGTTTATGACTTGCTAAGACCGCAACATCAGTAAACAAAAAGAGCCGTTGAAGTTTGCTAAATTAAATCATCCAGCGGGTGATGTTTTCCCGGGGGGCTGCGATAATATCCAAATGTAATGTTTTGCTTCCACTGGTGCAGATTGCTTCAACTACCCTATCCTTAGGTGCATCGCTATAGCTAGCACAAAGAGTTGCAGCGATATTCAAGATTTCTGAATTCCCGGCCTCTGGAACCAAGACTATCGGTCCCCGAAAAGAAGACATAAAAATAGTGGCATCGTTTGTTTCAGCAAGTTTTTGAATCGCTTCATTGTCAACTTTGTTTCTTCCAACCACAATCTTCGTCTTTTCATCAATCCGGAAATGGCGTCCGAATTTCAACAGTTCGATGTCCCTGATTCTGAAATCCTTTTTATGATTGAAGAGGTCTTTAAGTCTTTTGGTGAACATGGGATCGGTTAACAGGCAGCCGCCGGCAGGAGGTGCATAGTCAAATATACCATAGTGTTCAGCCAGCATAATCTGTATTTTTCGACCTCGTCCCTGTATATCAAGTAACTGTTGACGTTTGATTTTACCTTCCCTTTCGGGTTTTGTTTCCGGCAGGAGCTTGGCGGATAAAGGCCTCAAGATATAATCCGGAAACCCGGAATTTTTGGCAACAACACTAAGCATTTGTTTTCCTTGAGACATGGGGCGCTGGCCTAGAACTTCTCCTGTAATTATAAAATCCGCACCAAGTTCATTCATTTTTCCCCCAGCAATTTTCAGCATCAGGGTGTGGCAATCAATACAGGGATTCAAATTTTTTCCGTATCCATACCGGGGCGACATCAGCATTTGAAGATGTTCTTTGGTTATGTCCAGGACAATCAGCGGCAGACCGATTTTTTCGGCGGCGTCGCGGGCTTTTTGCGAACTGAAAAACGGGGTTTCAAATGTAATGCCCAGGACGTCGATCCCCTGTTCCTGGACGATCTTGACTGCAATTATGCTGTCCAACCCTCCGGAAAAAACAGCAAGCACCTTTACTTTCAATATTTTACAATCTCCGCATTCCAACTCTCATGCAGGAGAGTGTAAAGGTTGCTGTCAAGATCACAGTCAATCAGATAAAGGGGAGTGCCTTTTCGGTCAATTTTAACAGCGGGCAGGGTGATGGTTATATTAGCTTTGCGACCTTTTTCGGCAATGTAGAAAGAATAACGACCGACTGAGGCCGGAATGCGCAATGCCGAAAGAGACTTGCTGAGAGCGGTTCTTTTAGAAACCCTGGAATCAATCACATGAATCTCTTTATTTTGTAAGGAAAGAGCTTCAATGAACTGTCGCGGCAGTTTTTTTGAAAAAAAGAGGATTTCCCGTTGATCTTTTTTCAGAAGAATCTCAGGCTTTAATGAAAGATTAGCTGAACCATTATTTTCAAACAATTTTAATTCCTGATCTCTAAGGGGAGAATAACCTAAACGAACCAGTAAATTAAATGTCAAATCCATAGGGTTATTGTTGGTAGATATATTTGGTACTTCAAGTAATGGGGAAGCTTTAACCGAAGAAGTTGGATTGAATGTAAATTCTCCGTTTTGGATTTCAGTCAATTGTAGCCCTTTCCGCTCGGCATATTGTTTGATTCGTCCTGGAAGGAGTTGGGTTTTATCGGAGGATAAGATAATACCATGAAAATAAGGCTTGTTTTCAGAGGTCTTTTTAGAAGTGATAATCCAATCTAGAGAAATCAGGACCTGGGGTTCTTTTTCCAGCAGAAAAGGTTTAAAAACTTTTTTCATAACATAGGAGGACGATGCATTTATCGTTTCCTGAAAAATCAGATAAATATTTTGAGATGGTCTTACTTTAATTACACGATAATTCTTCCAGTTCGATTCTATCGACTTCTTCAAAGATTTGGGCATGCGGTCCGCAAAATCCAGTAAAACAGCACTGCCATCATCAAATTCAACAACTGGAATAGTACTGCAATCAATAGTTACGGGACGACCGATCTGCGGCAAAGGAATGAAATAGTTTCCTCTGGAAATCATTGAGCCATGGCTTCTGCTTAAGAGATGCTTCAAGAGATTCATCTCCTTTTCAGGGGGTAGGAGAGGCTTACTATCCATTTTTTTCTTTGAATCTTCCAGCTTGTTGGAAGACATCATTTCTGCTGAAGGATTCATAAAGCCTATTGAAGGCAGCATTATGGTTTGTCCGATTTGAATTCGGTTCAAGTCTGAAAGTCCCGGATTGATACTCTTTATCAACCTTAGAGTCTTGGGGATATCTGTTCCATACACATGCAGTTGCTGGTTTATGATACGTGTAATTGAATCGCCTTTTTTAACGCGGTAGGCTATGAGTTTTTCATCGGTTGCCGGCTTTAGAGGGGCCGTTTCTTTGGCTGCCTCTTTCGATTCCGCTTCGGCGGTGGGAAGGATAATGGTTTGCCCGGGATAAATGCGATGCAGGTTTTTTAATTCCGGGTTCAATTGCTTAATAACGGTATAGCGGTGTGAGCCCTCAAATTTTTGAACAATCTTGTCTATGCTATCCCCTTTTTGGACAACATACTGCTGAGTATTTTTGCCTGGGGTTGCGGTTTTCCGAAGAGTCATATGGGCCGTATCTTCCTTAGCTGCTGCGTTGGTAAAAGGGAAGATTAAAACAATCCAGGAGGTCAGAAAAAAGAACAAGGAGCGCCATTTGTTCATTTGGTTATACCTCAACAAAAAATGAATAAATATAAATCAGTCTTTTTAAATAAAATCAAATAACTGAGGGTTCATATCGAATTCATATGAAAAAGTCAATTTTAGATGTCACAGAAATCCATAACTTCTTGTTTGCAAGATTTATTCAAATGTTATAGGAACTTCCACTGTATATAAGGTTTTCATTAATTTACATCTTACCGATTTTACATGGCATGCTTTTGTGCAACTTAAAATTCTATCAAGGAGGAGAATCAAGCGTGAGTAATGAAGATCGCTCAGCTTTTTTGAAGGAGGTTCAAGCAAGATTTGACAAGAAGTTAAAGGAAAATGAAATTTCTATACTTGAATATTGGAAAGAGCAACTTGACAGGATACAGGCAATGAAACCCGAAGGTATTGCCTCTTTGCAGCTTCAGATTAAAAAAGTATCAGAAATGATGGCCAATCGGATTAAAATATTGAAGAAGGTATAAGATGAAGGATATTGTCAACTTTTTGTTTGAAGTTGGTATGTTGCAAAAAACTCCCCGAACGGGATTCCAATTTCTTGGCTCAGGCTGTGAATCGGTTGCAGAGCATATCTTGAGGACAATATATATTGGGTATACGCTTTGTAAACTCGAAGATAATGTTGATGAATTGCGGGTTTTAAAAATATGCCTTTTCCATGATCTCCCAGAGGCAAGGACAGGAGATATGAATTATGTTAACAAGAAATATGTAGACGTTGATGAAGAAAAAGCTGTTCGGGAGTTAACGGAGACACTCTGCTTTGGAGAAGACATTAAGGCATGTATTGAAGAGTTTAATAAAGGAAGCACAAAAGAGGCTCTTATAGCTAAAGATGCTGATCAACTTGCACTGATATTGCAATTGAAAGAATATGGTGATCTGGGAAACAAGTATAGTAAGGAGTGGATCAAATTTGCCATTCAGCGTCTTCGTACGGAAACGGCCCGGGAAACGGCAAAACGCATAATTGAAACTGATTCTTC
>MVQR01000038.1 GCA_002067815.1 Syntrophus sp. PtaB.Bin001
AGCAGAATCATCGCACCCAATAGATGCGCCCATGGCTCAGCTGGATAGAGCGTCGGACTACGAATCCGGATGTCGGAGGTTCGAATCCTCCTGGGCGCACCAAAAATTAAAAGGACTTAGGCCAACGTCCCTAAGTCCTTTTCCATTCTATACGGACGCGATAATGATCGGCGGTTGTATCGACTTATTGCTGCCGCATAGCGATATTGAATTCAGGAGGTTCAATGCAATATTACTGGCTTAAGATATCAGAAGAAGATGAAGGCGAAACCCAGCGCCATCACTATATTGTTTCCGCCGAGGACATTAATGAAGCAAGGAAAATCGCCCGGGAATTCATAAGAAATTTCTGTGAGGATGATGAAAATCCGGAACCGATCAAAGACGGCTTTTCTTTTTATAACAACGCGGTCCAGGTCCGATTGACAGATGTAAAGGAAACTACAAAGGAAGAATTCACCCAGTTCATATTTAAGCTGCATTCAATTACATGGCGCTGAGACGATCTCCCTTTATAAAAACCGTCCTAATAGGAAAGGGAATCTCGATCCCCTCACTGTCAAACCGTTTTTTCAGGCGTTTGATGTATTCATGCCGAATCAAATATTGATCGGCAAAGGCCTTGGCCCGCAAGACGACGTTGAAAATGATGCTGCTGTCTCCAAAGGTATGGTAACGAACGGCAGGTTCAAATTCGGGGACACCCCCCGGTAACTCCGTCATAATTTCCCGGCCTACCTCGATTGCAATTCTCTCGACTCGTTCCAGATCGCTGTCATAACTGACTCCTACCTGGACCAGCAGGGAAAGTGTTCCTTCAGGAAGGTCAAAATTGGTGATTATGGCGGCAGCCAGCTTTGAGTTCGGAACGATTATCGTGTTGTTGCTCATTGCCAGGATAGTAGTATTTCGCCAGGTGATGTCCGTAACATATCCTTCTTCCGTAGGACTCAACCTGATATAGTCTCCCCGCCTTACCTGTTTTGACAAAAGAATATGGATGCCTGAAAACAGATTGGAAAGGGTATCCTGCAGTGCCAAAGCCACGGCCAACCCACCTACTCCCAAAGCGGTCAGGATCGGAGTGATGGAAATTCCCAGGGATTGCAGAACCATCAGAATGCCGATGATATAAACGACAATCCGGGTAATATTGGAAAAGATCGTGGAAGGGAGAACCCCATCCGTACTCTGACAATAGTTCTGCACGAAACCCACTGCCATTCTGGACAGGAAAACTGTCGCCGACAGGATCGCCGCCACCATCAGAATCTTCCAAAGAATAACAATAAGGTCATGCCCGGCAGGCAGGTTGAAGGTTGCTCCGTAAAGTCCGCCGATCGCAAACCAGACAATAACGACAACACGCAGGGATGATATTATAATATCAATGCTGCGCCGCTC
This sequence comes from Syntrophus sp. PtaB.Bin001, assembly GCA_002067815.1. Classification (GTDB taxonomy): domain Bacteria; phylum Desulfobacterota; class Syntrophia; order Syntrophales; family Syntrophaceae; genus Syntrophus. The sequence continues at coordinate 1,405 of MVQR01000038.1, forward strand.
CGTTTTCCTGCTGATTTTCTGCAATCGTGACAGAACTGCCTTTTCAACAATAAAACCGACAAGTATCCCCACAAATACAAAAGCCAGAGGAATGACTGCCGCTTTTGCCCACTCGACCGCATTTGTCATTGCTTTGCAAATTCCTATTTTCTACAAAGATTGGTAAAGATTATTTTTCTTGATATAGTGACGGACAGGCTCAGGAGTCAGGTATGTGATGGTTTTTTCCCGCCTTACCCGAGACCTGATATCTGATGAAGATATATCCAAAAAAGTAACTTGACGGAAATAGATCATATGCCCCGACGGCCCTCGATAACCGTCGTCATTTTCGTCATATTTAAACTGCGAGACAAAATCCTCAGGAAGTATCCCCGACAACCCCATATTTTCATATCCCGGTCTGGTTAATACGGCAAAATTGCATAAAAGCAGCAATTTCTGCCAATCCTTCCAGGTCTGGATGGCATGAAAGGCATCCTGTCCCAGGATAAAATAGATTTCAATAGTCTTGAGATACTCATTCAGGAAATACTCAACCGTTTCAATTGAGTAGGATTTTCCGGCACGTTGATTTTCAATATCGGAAAAAGAAAAGGAGGGATTGCCTTCAATGGCGAGACGAACCATCTGCTCCCTATGGTGAAAAGAGGTAATTTGAGCATCCAGCTTATGGGGAGGCCGGGAAGCCGGTATAAAAATGATCCGGTTCAAGTCAAAGATTTCCCGGATTTCTTCCGCACAGCGCAGATGCCCCAGATGAATCGGGTCAAATGTTCCTCCCAGCAGCCCCCACTTCATGTTCTCACCTGACCGTTTCCGTAAATAATGAATTTGGTGGTGGTTAGTTCTTCCAGCCCCATGGGGCCGTATGCATGAAGCTTCGTTGTGCTGATTCCGATTTCCGCACCCAGCCCCAACTGAAACCCATCGCTGAAGCGCGTGGAAGCATTGACCAGCACGGTGGATGAATTGACTTCATTGAGAAAGCGCTGGGCATTGGCGTAATCGTTGGTGATGATGGATTCCGTATGAAGGGAGCCGTAACGGGCGATGTGGTCCATGGCTTCATCGATACCGCCGACAACCCTGACCGACAGGATCAGGTCCAGATACTCCCGATACCAGTCATCTTCAGTCGCCTCTTCGGCCTCGGGAATCAAGGCCCGGGTTTCTTCACAGCCCCTGACCACAACACCGCTCTCAAGAAGCTGTCGGGCAACTTCCGGCAGAAAACGGGGGGCGGCATCCCGATGAACCAGCAGGGTTTCCAGGGCGTTACAAACCCCGGGCCGCTGCGTCTTGGCGTTGAGGCAGATTTTCGCTGCCATGTCCAGATCCGCATCGGCATCCACAAAAATATGGCAAACTCCTTTATAATGTTTGATAACGGGAATGCGGGACTGACGGACGACGGCCCGGATAAGGTCTTCGCCGCCCCGGGGAATTATCAGGTCGATGTACTCTTCAAGCTGGAGCAATTCATAGACCGCCTCGCGTTCCGTTGTATCCACAACCTGGATTGCCGCTTCCGGCAGAGAATTGGCTCTCAGTACCTTCTGAAGAAGCCGCCCGATGGCGATATTGGAATAGATCGCTTCAGAACCGCCCCGCAGAATTACGGCATTCCCCGATTTCAGGCAGAGCGCCGCCGCATCGGCGGTCACATTGGGGCGCGACTCATAAATAATTCCGATTACACCCAGTGGTATCCGCATCCTGCCTACCAGCAAGCCGTTGGGACGGCGCCACATGGAAGTGACCTTGCCCACTGGATCCGGCAGCGCCGCTACTTCGTTTATGCCATCGGCCATATCGCGGATCGTGGATTCCTTTAGAGTAAGCCGGTCGATCATGGCTGGGGAAAGGCCCTGATTTTTCGCATAAGCCACATCCTTTTCATTCTCCCCCATCAGATAGTCGGCCTGGTTGACAAGCTGTTCCGCCATTTCCTTCAGGGCGCGATTCTTAATTTCCGTCGATATCCGGGACAGCTTGCGTGATGCCTCTCGGGCTTGGTCCGCCACCTGTCTCATTTCATCTTGAATGCCCATTTCCAAGTTCCTTTCCAAGTCTCACAATACCCGAAATTTCATGATGCAGCTATGACAATAGCCGTTGACAAAAGGCTTTTGGTGCGTGTAAAAACCCCAATCTTTCAGAAGCAGTCCCGCGGTTTTCTTTAAACTCACTTCTCGCCGCGGCGGTGCTACTCTACAAAAATGTGCCAGACCGTGTCAAGGTCAAATGGCCCTCGACTACTGCGGGAAAAGAAAAACCATGCTCAATATTCGTATAAAAGCAGGGCGGAAAGCTTACGAATTTATTCGTGACGGCGGCTTTTCCTTCAATTCGATAACGGCATATTTCGCCCCGGCAGCCGGTCCGCGCTGGCTTGCCGCAACCGGATTCGATCTCACCCTGCTTAAGGCCGGCCTTCTGGGAAGACACAAACCGATCCGCTTAATCGGCTCATCCTCCGGGGCCTGGCGTTTTGCCGCCTGGGTGCAGCCGGAAGCAGAAAAGAGCTACCAGACCCTCATTGACTCTTACATCCGGATGCCCGTGCGCCGTGGCGACCGGGCGAAGACGGTAATGAAAACCCTTATTAAAGTCATCAACTCCTACATAGAAGATGACGCCCTTCCCTTTGCCCTTGCTCACAAAAACTATCGGCTCGCAGTTCTAACATCCCGGGTCCGGCATCTCGTCGCCTCGGAAACCTCCTGGATACAATCATCGGGATTAGTCCTGTGCTTTCTCATGAACGCTATGAGTCGTTCCCGGCTTAATCAGTTCATGGAGCGGGTGGTGTTTTACAATGGACCCAAACCGCCTTCTTTTTGCCTTCAAAAACCTTTTCGAGGCAGATATGTCCATCTGAATCAAGCCAATTTCCGGCATGCCATCCTGGCCTCCGGTGCGGTTCCCGTTGTCGTTGCCGGTGTCAGGGATATCTATGGAGCCCCCCGTGGCATTTACCGTGATGGAGGTCTGATTGATTACCATCAGACCCATGATTATGCCGAAAATGATGGTGAGGTAACACTTTTCTTCCACCATCAGGAAAGGATTGTTCCGGGATGGTTTGACAAACGGCTCAAGTATCGTAAAACCCCCGATGAACTTCTGGATCATACCCTCATGATCTTCCCGACGGATGGCTTTGTTGAAAGGCTACCCCTTGGCAAGCTTCCGGACAGAAAAGACTTCAAAACGTTCGTCGATGATCCTGCTGCCCGTATCCGCAACTGGCAGGAAACAGTAAGACTATCCGCTCCCCTGGGAGAACAGTTTCTAGAACTCGTCGAAAGCGGAAAGCTAAGACAGGCGGTTGAAAGGTTGTAAAAACTCAAGGAATCAGGCCGGGCAGCATGACCTCCTGAAGCCGCAAACGGTGACCTTCAAAAGCGGCGTCCCCTTCCCCCGTATTCAAATCCAGCATTTCGCCAAAACGCAAGGTGACCTTTGCAAAAGGCTTTGGCACCATGAAGTGATCCCAACTGTTGAAATACCAGGCTCGGTCAGCGGTGACATAGAAGGGGACTACAACGGCGCCGGAAGAGCGGGCAAGGCTGATCGCCCCGGCCTTGATGATCCCGGCAGGCCCTTGCGGACCGTCTACAATGTGGGCTGCAAGCCTGTAATGTTTTAAATGCCTCACCATTTCTTTAAGCGCTCGTCCACCACCGCGCGATGATGACCCGCGGACGGTATGCCACCCTAATTTCTCGGCAACCCTTGCTATGATTTCACCGTCCTGACTCCGGCTGATCATCAGTGCGGGGTGATAGGCTGCATAGGTATCGGCATAACCTATAGTCACGAAGAACTGCTGATGCCAGCAGCAGAGCAATACCCTACCGCCGCTGTGAAGGTAATCGAGCCATGGCTTATCGTTTACCACAGAAAGCCTGTAAGTCCGGCTGTAGAAACGGACAAGATGGAAAAGGAGTTCCGGAACCAGCCCGACAAGGACATAGCGGTATTTTTTCAGCATTCGACACTACCTAAGTAAGCAATTAATCATCGGATTAGAACAAATGCGGAGATATCGGTTTTTGTGTCAATAATCATTGTATGGATCATGACGACATATGTCGCACAAGTACCATTATTGAAAAAGAATTGTCAAGGCAACGGACATCAAAACTTATTTGCGAAGCCTACGAATTCAGGGTTCTTGACTTCACAGATACGTGAATGATAAGCAATCTTCCAAATTGGATGATTCGCAATCATAACCTTTTGTAAGCATATCACAATTACTTGCTGCAACCGATTTTTGACCCGTCTTGGGGAGGAAAATGCTTTTGGAAACATTTATCTTTTCAACTTCGATTGTCGCCATTGCCGAGATGGGCGACAAGACCCAGCTTCTTTCGTTTGTGCTCGCGGCAAAGTTCAAGAACAGACTGTCGATTATCCTGGGCATTCTTTTCGCGACCCTGGCAAACCATTTCGCTGCGGGCTATGTGGGATCCTGGCTGGCCGGCCTGGTCTCTCCCCAGACTCTGAGATGGATTGTCGCCCTTTCCTTTTTCGCTTTCGGCGCCTGGGCACTAATACCCGATAAACTTGAAGAAAAGCAGAACCTCCGGGGCGCCGGTGTATTTCTCACAACCCTCATCGCCTTTTTCCTGGTGGAAATGGGCGATAAGACCCAACTTGCCACGATCGCATTGGCGGCGCGCTACGATTCACTGGCAGCTGTTGTTCTAGGCACGACGACGGGAATGATGATTGCAAATATTCCTGCGGTTTTGATCGGGGAAGCTCTCGCAAGTCGATTCAATATGAAGATCATGCGCTGGGTGGCGGCGGGATTATTCGTGGTTCTGGGGCTTTTGGCATTATTTGCCAAAGCGCCCGGCAGTTAGAACTTTTAAATTGTCTGGAACAAAGCAATAGGTTCTCTAACCTTATTGCCCCGATGCCCCGTTGTGGAGGAAGGTATCATTCATGAAAAAGCCCGTCGCGAGCATTACGTTACTTGCATTTGCCGCAATAATCTTCCTGACGGCATCCTGCTCTAACTCCCGGGACAAAAACGGGACAAAAACGGGCAGGGAACGGGAAATCCCGGTCACTGTCGCCGCAGCAGTATTGAAGGATGTCCCCATCGAGATAAAGACTTTCGGTAATGTCAAAGCCCACTCGAGCGTCTCCGTCAAAGCCGAAATCGACGGTGTTCTCACCAAGATTCATTTCCGCAAAGGTCAGAATATCAGCAAGGGCGATCTGCTTTTTTCCATTGATTCTCGTTCATACAAGGCGGCTTTGGACCAGGCGAAAGCGAACCTGGTGCGCGACAGAGCCCTGGAAGAAAACGCCCTGGTCAACGCATCGCGTTCGAAGGAACTTTATAAACGGGGATTGATATCACGAAGCGACAACGACAAGGCTCAGGCCGATGCCGCCTCTCTGTCGGCGGTATCCCAAGCGGATCAGGCAGCCATCGCCAATGCCAGGCTCCAGGTTGAACGCTGTTCCATACGCAGCCCGATTGACGGAAGGGCGGGCGATCTTCTTGTCTCCGAGGGGGCGCTGATCAAGGCCAACGATGTCACCATGGTAACGATCAACCAGATACATCCCATCGAGGTTTTTTTCAGCATCCCCCAGACTGACCTCGCTACCGTCCGCAACAGGATGGCCCGGGAAACATTGAAAGTCCGGGCCGGTCTGCCGAAGGGCAACACGCCTCCCGAGGAAGGCGACCTTTTCTTCGTCGATAATACGATCGAAAAAGGCACGGGAACGGTGCAGCTCGCCGGGATATTCAGCAATGACCGTGAATTGCTATGGCCCGGCCAATACGTAAGTGTCGCTCTGACTATTGCCGTTCGGAAAAATGCCCTCGTCGTGCCTTCCGTCGCTGTTCAGACCGGACAGGAGGGTAAATTCGTATTTGTCGCAAAATCAGATAATACAGTAGAAGTCCGCCCCGTAGAAGTCCACGCATCGGCTGGATCAGAAACTGTTATTGAAAAAGGACTGCAGGCAGGCGAAAGAGTTGTTACCGACGGTCAGCTCGGGCTTGCCCCCGGCTCAAAAATAAAGATCAAGACCAGTACCGGAGTGCCACCCGGAATGTCGGGAGGGCGTTCGTGAACCTTTCCGGACTCTTCATCCGCCGTCCCGTCATGACGATGCTCTGCATGATAAGTATCGTCCTTGCCGGCTTGGTCGGATATCATCTCCTTCCCGTAAGCGACCTGCCTTCGGTAGACTTTCCCACGATAAGCGTCAGCGCTTCACTGCCCGGCGCAAACCCCGACACGATGGCCGCCACCGTGGCTACTCCTTTGGAGAAAGAGTTCACGACCATCGCCGGCGTTGATTCCATGACATCCACCAGTTCACAGGGTTCGACCCAGATCACTCTGCAATTTGATTTGAACCGCGATATCGATGCCGCGGCGCAGGACGTCCAGTCGGCAATCTCTCGCGCTATCCGCAATCTGCCTAAGGATATGCCGTCACCGCCGTCCTTTCGCAAGGTCAATCCCGCCGATCAGCCGATCCTCTATCTGGCGCTGACGAGTCCGACCCTTCCCATGTCCGTTCTTGACGAATACGGCGAAAATCTGCTGGCCCAGCAGATATCGAGGGTGAACGGCGTGGCCCAGGTATCCGTCTACGGGTCGCAGAAATACGCAGTCCGAATCGAACTGGACCCCTACGCACTGGCTTCCAGAGGCATCGGCATCGATGAGATTTCTTCGGCAATCAGCAATTACAACGTCAACCAACCCTTGGGAATCCTCAACGGCCCACAGACACTTTCCACCCTTCAGGTAGAGGGTCAGCTCACCGAGGCAAAACAATATATGCCCCTGATTGTGGCCTATCGCAACGGCCAGCCCGTACGTCTTCAGGAACTGGGAAATGTCAAGGACAGCGTCGAGAATGACAAGGTGGCCGCATGGTTTGCGACACCGAAAAGCCACAGTCGTGCCATCATTCTTTCCATACAGCGTCAACCGGGAACAAACACAATCCAGGTGGCTGATTCCATCAAGGCCTTGCTGCCTGCCTTTCGGGCAAAATTACCGGCGTCGGTAAGCCTGGAGGTTCTCCGCGACAGCAGTATCCCCATCAAGGAATCCGCCCGGGATGTGCAATTTACCTTGTATTTGACTTTAGTCCTTGTTGTTTTGGTCATTTTTCTTTTCCTGCGCAATCTTTCCGCAACCGCCATTCCCAGCCTGACCCTGCCCGTCTCTCTCATCGGAACCTTCGCCGCCATGTACCTTTTGGATTACAGCATCGACAACCTGTCACTGATGGCACTGACTCTGTCAGTCGGGTTTGTCGTTGATGACGCGATCGTCATGCTGGAAAATATCGTCAGACACCTGGAAATGGGAAAAACCCGCATCCAGGCAGCCTACGACGGGGCAAAAGAAATCGGATTCACGATCGTTTCCATGACTGTTTCCATGGCCGCGGTTTTCATTCCGGTACTCTTCATGGGAGGTATCGTGGGGCGGCTCTTCCGTGAATTTTCCGTAACCATCGGCGTGGCGGTTTTGATCAGCGGCTTCGTATCTCTGACTTTGACGCCCATGTTGTCCAGCCGTTTTATCCGTGCTCCCGGCCGGGAACAACATGGCAAAGCCTATCGATTCGTGGAAGCCGGATTCGATATCATGCTTAAATTTTACAGCCGAACCTTGCTTACTGTCCTGTCCCATGGACGTACGACGTTGATTTTTTCCGGGATCATCCTCGGGATTACCGCTCTGTTGTTTTACGTCATCCCCAAGGGTTTCATACCCTCCGAAGACCGGGACCAGATTTCAATAAAGACCGAGGCGGCGCAGAACATCTCGTTTGACGCAATGGTTAAGCATCAGCTGTCCTTACTGGACATTGTGCAGCGCGATCCCAACGTCGTGCGTTTCATGTGCAGTGTTTCTTCCGGAAGCAGCAGCGGATCGAACATGGGCAGCATGTTCATTGTGCTCAAACCTCGCCGGGAACGCGATCTCTCCGCAGACCAGGTCATTGAAGAACTCAGGCCGAAACTGGCCTCCGTTCCCGGCATCAAGGCGTTTTTGACCAATCCTCCCCCTATCAATCTTGGCGGCCGCATTTCCAGAAGTCTCTATCAAGTGACTTTTCAAGGTACGGATACGAGTGAGCTTTTCCGGTATGCCGCAAAAATGGAACTGCAGATGCGCGGCATGAACGACCTGCAGGATGTGAGCAGCGACCTGCAGCTGAAAAATCCGGAAGTACACGTCGATATCGACCGCGACCAGGCATTCACATTGGGCGTCACGCCCATGCAGATCGAAGACGCGCTTTACAGTGCATATGGATCAAGGCAAATCTCGACGATCTACACTCCTAACAATGATTACCAGGTGATTCTGGAACTGCAGCCGGAATACCAGACCGATCCGTCGGTGTTATCGATGCTCCATGTCCGCTCTTCAACGGATCAACTGGTGCCCCTGAATGCCATCACGACACTCCGTGAAGACGCCGGTCCATTGTCAATCAGCCACTCCGGACAGCTGCCCTCTGTGACCATCTCATTCAATCTCAAACCAGGTGCATCCCTCGGCGAAGCGGTAGATAAGGTCAAGGCCGCCGTCGGCGCCTCTCTGCCAGCGGGAATGAGCTATTCATTTCAAGGCACGGCCCAGGCCTTTCAATCGTCCCTCGGCAGTATGGGCATACTTCTGATACTTGCAATAGTCGTCATCTACATCGTCCTGGGTATCTTGTATGAAAGCCTATACCATCCCATCACCATTCTCTCCGCCCTTCCCTTCGCCGGATTCGGGGCGCTGGTGACGCTGATGGTCTTTTCCGCTGAACTATCCATCTATGCATTCGTAGGGATTGTCATGCTGGTCGGACTGGTGAAAAAGAACGGGATCATGATGGTCGATTTCGCCATCGAAGCGCAGCGCAATGAGGGAAAGAATCCCCATGACGCCATATACGAAGCATGCCTGATTCGTTTCCGGCCGATCATGATGACCACGATGGCCGCACTCATGGCCGGCCTGCCTATAGCACTCGGATTCGGCGCCGGCGCGGAATCCCGTCGCCCCCTGGGACTGGCCGTCGTCGGTGGACTTCTTTTCTCGCAGACACTGACCCTCTATGTAACGCCGGTTTTCTATATATATATGGAAAAATTTAGAACCGGTACAGCCGGCCTGCTTAAAGAAAGGATAAAAAAGAAAAATACGGATTGAATCATTTACACATCAGTGACATTAACCTTATTTATTATGGAAAATCTGGAAAATACGCCTCACGGTTCCTATTAGAAACATCCTCCTGTCTTTCGTCTCCAGCGCCCCCGAAGTTCTCCGGCATTATCGAATAACCGTTATCGCTATTGCGGAATGAAATGTGCAAATTTGATCTAATTATTTCAGCATCCGTATCATACACATGTTCTTTTCGTAACCGGATTGAATAATTCGGCTCACCTATGAGATTTTACGGTCTGATCAATCAGATTCCCTCAATGAGGCGATAAAATCGACAATGATGCCCGTTTCCCGTGGCTTTTTCTATGAGTCGACAAGGAGGAAACAGTCGTGAAGCTTGGAGAAATGCATATTCTAAGATATTGGAAATATGTCTTTTTCATCGTTCTTTTTCTTGGATTGAACATCGTTCTGCTCTATCTGGCCTACGACAACATCAAGCGCGAAATGATCGACAATCTCAATGTCAGGCAGATGATTCACGCCAAACAAGCGGCCATCGGCATCGAAACATTTTTCCGAACAGATATCGAATCACTCAAACAACTCGCGAAAAACGAACACATTATCAACCTCGATAATAGAGGGATGGAACTGATGCAGGAGTTCTTTACCTCTCATGAAGAAATAAGCATCATTAGCAGGATCGACAATGATGGTCGGATTCTTTATGCTATTCCCTTTGATCAGAAAGCCATCCATCAACCGGTAACCAGCATGCAAGATTTTCTGCAGGTCCGCAGAACCCATCAAGTGGTGGTGAGCGATGTTTTTTTGAACCGACGTGGATTCAAGTCCATCATCGTTCATGTTCCTGTAATAAGGAACGGTTCTTTCGACGGCACTTTTTCCATACTGTTCCGGATCAGCAGCGTCATTTCCCGTTATGTTCAAGATATAAAAATCGGTCAGGACGGCTATGCCTGGGTTATAAGTCAAAGCGGCATTGAGATTTCCTGCCCCATTCCGGGTCATGTCGGCAACTCGGTCTTCACCAACTGCAAGGATTTCCCCGACATTATCGCCATGGCAAAAAGAATGATCCGTGGTGAATCGGGAGTGACAACCTACCACTTTGATCGTATCCGCGGAAAGGCTGTCACTACAGTCAAAAAACACGCTGTCTTTATGCCGATCAATCTGGGAAGCACGATGTGGTCCATTGTCGTGGCCACCCCTGAAGATGAAGTGATCGGAGCCCTGGATGCCTTCCGAAACAAGCTTATTCTGATCGCCCTCCTTTTGATTACGGGGATAGTGGGTCTCATCTATTTGTTATTTCGGAACAGTCTTCTGGTCGAGGAAATCGAGCGAAGGAAAAAAGCGGAGGAAAAGATACGCCTCCAAGCGCTTGTTCTGGACCAGATAGAAGACAGGGTAACGATTACGGACCTTTCCGGCAACATTACTTACGTCAACGAAGCGGAGGCTGCCTCGCTGGGACATTCTTGCGAAGAGCTCATCGGCCGGAGTATTGAAGTTTATGGTGACGATCCGAAGAAGGGCGCCACTCAGAAAGAAATCATCAAGGAAACCCTGGAGCATGGTTCCTGGCGGGGGGAAGTCGTTAATTATGCAAAAGACGGACGTGAAATAATCATGGATTGCAGGACTGTACTGGTACGCGATACTGACGGAATTCCCATAGCCATGGCAGGCGTCGGCACGGACA
>MVQR01000039.1 GCA_002067815.1 Syntrophus sp. PtaB.Bin001
TGATTTTTTGCGTCGATGCCGCCCAGGCGGCAGGTTCCTTCCCCCTTAACGCAACGGAAATGGGCATCGATCTGCTCGCCTTCACCGGTCACAAGGCCCTCTATGGCCCCCAGGGAACCGGCGGGTTGTATATCAGGCAAGGCCTGGAAAAGAGCATCCGGCCGCTGATGGCCGGGGGGACGGGCAGCCGTTCCGAATTTGAAGAGCAGCCCGACTTTCTTCCCGATAAATTCGAGTCAGGAACGCCCAATGCAGTCGGTCTGGCCGGACTGGAAGCGGGAGTGCGATTTGTCCTGAATCGGGGTGTGGAAACGATCCGGGCCCAGGAAACCGAACTCACGGAAATTCTGCTGGATGGCTTGAAAACCGTGCCGGGGGTCGTCCTGTACGGGCCGGAAAATCTGTCAAAGCGGATCGCCGTCGTTTCTTTCACGATAGAGGGGCTGTCCCCTGCCGATATCTCCCTGGCCCTGGACGAAGAATACAACATCATGACCCGTCCCGGATTGCATTGCGCCCCTTCGGCCCACAAAACCATCGGGACTTTTCCCGTGGGCAACACCCGGTTCAGCCTCGGGGCGTTCAATACGGCGGAAGAGGTGCAAACAGCAGTGGAAGCCGTCAGCCGCCTTGCGGCGTCGGCCCGGAAAACAGGTTAGCCGATCAAACATTACGGTCGGAATCGCAGCAAAATTCCATTTTAACCACTTTCATTATTGCAGAACAGAAAAGGAGAAATGCCCATGCCGGAAAACATCGACGCCCGGGGGATGGCCTGCCCGCAGCCGGTAATTCTTGCGAAAAAGGCCCTGGAAACAACGGAAGAATTGACGATCCGGGTGGATAACATCGCCGCGGTGGAAAACGTGAAACGCCTGGCAAAATCCCAGGGTTGCCAAGTGACCGTCGAAGATGAAAAGGACAAGACATGGACTCTTCATCTGGTCCGGGAAAGCGGCGCGGTCGTCAGTCAGGAGCTTCCGGACATCGTTTGTGATGTGGCGGAGAAACAGGAGAGCGGGACATCGGTTTCCGGCCCCTGCGTCATCCTGATCTCTTCCAATGCCATGGGGCAGGGAGACGATGAACTGGGAAGGCTGCTCATGAGAGGGTTTTTACATACCCTGACCCAGCTCGATAAGCTGCCGGATGAGATAATTTGTTACAATTCAGGAGTAAAACTGGCCATCAAGGGTTCTGAAGTCCTGGAAGATTTAACAGAACTGGAAAAAGCCGGGGTGGAAATTCTGGTGTGCGGCACCTGCTTGAATTTCTTCAATCTCACCGAGCAGCTCGGCGTGGGAAAGATTTCCAATATGTACGATATCGCCGGTTTAATGACTGCGGCGGGTCGCTTGGTAAGGCCCTGATTTCAAAATTCCACGCCTTTTTGCGCCGGTCGCCCCGACTCCAGGGCATGCTTTCGGCAGTTCATGATTGTGACCGTGTCGGCCAGCGCCATCAGCGACTCCGAGGCGTCCCGCCCCGTCAGGACGATTATCCGGCCGGGACCGGACATTTTTAGAATCGCGGCAACGCGCTCCTCGGGGAGTAGATGCAGGGCGACGGCATTGCAGACCTCATCCAGAATGACCAGATCATATTCGCCGGACTGGATCGCTTCTTCAGCCAGTTGCATCCCCAACTGGGCGGCTTCGCGGTGCTGAGGAAACCCGGGATGATCTTGAGCGGGAACAAAGCCAAGCCCCGTCTGGATCAGCTCCACCCCGGGAAGGTTCTTCACCGCGGCGACCTCTCCTGTTGACTGATCGGCCTTGATGAACTGGATGATCTTGACCCGCATCCCCTGGCCGCTTGCCCGCAAAGCCATCCCCAGGGCGGCCGTCGTTTTTCCCTTGCCGTCTCCGGTAAAAATTAGAAGCCGCCCTTTCTGATTGGTCATATCCATCTCCTCCGCCGCCAAACAAGAAAACTGCATTCAGCCAGGCTATACTCGGGAATTCCCTTGCCTTTATTAATTGATACTGCACGCCCTGTCCACTCTTTTCACCTTGCGCGGGAGAGGTTGGATTGCGCACGCGCAATTTCCCATAGCTGAAAGATTCCTGATCTGGTAAAGGAAATTTGTCAAATCAACAGCATGCAAACGGAATCGGCAAAATGAACGAATTATCGGCAAAAGGCAAAAAGCGCATCGTCCTGGTCCATCCCCGGGGTTTCAACTGGCTTCCCGGCTCCCGCGACGTCACGGATGTCGCCAACCGGATGGCGCCGCAGGGGCTCCTGTCCATCGCCGCCTGCCTCTTGAAAGAAGGGCATGAGGTTTTTCTCTACGACTGCCTCGGACCGGGCGTTTCGCCGGATCTCGACGTCCAGGTCAAGACTATTCTGGCTTACGGACCGGAGCTGGTCGGGTTTTCGGCAACGACCTCCTCCTTCCCCGATGCGGCGGAAATGGCGCAGAAGATCAAGGAATCGGCAAGAGATATCCTGACGGTCTGCGGGGGCGTTCATGTCTCCGCCTTGCAGGGCAAGCTTCTTGAAGATTACCCTGCCTTCGATTTCCTCTGCGTCGGCGAGGGCGAAGAGACGATGACGGAGCTTGCCGCAGGGAAAGAGCCAGCAGAAATCTGCGGCCTGATCCGGCGGCAGGGTTCCGAAGTGGTAGTCAATCCGCCGCGTGCCACGATCAAAGACCTGGACACCCTCCCCTTTCCTGCTTATGAGAAGCTGCAAGGCTTCCCGCAGGATTACCGCCTGCCGCTCTTCAGTTACATCCACACGCCGGGGGCGACGATGATCACCTCCCGGGGCTGCATGTACCAGTGCTCCTACTGCGACCGCTCCGTCTTCAAGAGGGGCTTCAGGTACAACTCCGCCGCCTACATTTACGACCACATGAACTATCTCCGGACCCGCTTCGGGGTGCGCCACGTCAACATCTACGACGACCTGTTCACCTTCGACCGCAAGCGGATCGTCGAACTCTGCGAAAAACTCGCCCGTCAGCCGCTGGAAATGCATTTCAACTGCGCCGTCCGGGTAGGCCATACCGACGACGACCTGCTCCGGATGCTGAAAGACGCGGGCTGCCTGATGGTTTCGCTGGGCATCGAATCGGCCGATCCGCAGATGCTGGCCCGGCACAAGTCCGGGGTCTCGCTGGAAGCCGTCCGCGACACGGTGAAACGCATTCAGGGCGCGGGCCTGCGGGCCAAAGGCCTCTTCATGATGGGACTGCCCGGCGAAACGGAGGAATCGATCCGTCTGACTTCCGATTTCGTGATCTCCCTGGGACTCGACGACATGAACATGGCCAAATTCACCCCCTTCCCCGGCGCACCCCTCTGGCCGACCATCCGTATGGAGGGAACGTTCAACGAAGACTGGCGGCTGATGAACTGCCTGAATTTCGTCTTCGTCCCCAGCGGAATCTCCTCAAAGGAAAGGCTGGATCACCTCTATAATGAACACGTAAAGCGCTTCTATTCCGACCCCGGCTGGCGCAGAAAATTCCGCGACCGCATCTGGGAGCACCGCCACAGCTTATTGTACCTGATCCGCCATATCCCGTCCTTCTGGCTGGCCAAACAACAGTTCGAACCGGACAAGGCGGGTTAGAACAAAAAGAGGAAATAATGTACCGCCAAGTCAATATATTATCCCCGATGAGAAATAGAAGGAGCGACCTGAATGGCTAAAGAAAAGAATAACGGGGCGAACCTCGGCTTCGAGTCCGAACTCTGGCGCGCCGCCGACGCGCTCCGTTCCAACATGGACGCCGCTGAGTACAAGCACGTAGTTCTGGGCTTGATCTTCCTGAAGTACATATCCGATGCCTTTGAGGAGCAGCACGCCAGGCTCGAAACGGAGCGTGCCCAGGGAGCTGATCCGGAAGACCCGGACGAGTACCGGGCCGTCAACATTTTCTGGGTGCCTAAAGAGGCCCGCTGGGCGCATCTCAAGGCCAACGCCAAACAACCGACAATCGGCAAGACCGTCGACGACGCCATGATCGCCATCGAGCGGGACAACCCTTCGCTCAAGGGCGTTCTCCCCAAGGACTATGCCCACCCGCGCCTGGACAAACAGCGCCTGGGCCAGCTCATCGACATGGTCGGCAACATCGGCCTGGGTGATAAAGAGAACCGATCAAAGGACATCCTCGGCCGGGTCTACGAGTACTTTCTCTCGCAATTTGCCAGTGCGGAAGGGAAAAAGGGCGGCCAGTTCTATACGCCACGCTGCGTGGTCCGGGTGCTGGTAGAGATGCTTGCCCCATACAAGGGCCGCGTCTATGACCCGTGCTGCGGTTCCGGAGGCATGTTCGTCCAGTCGATCGAATTCGTGAAGGCCCACGCCAACGGCAACGGGAATGGAGGAAAGGCAAAGGCTGATGTCAGCATCTTCGGCCAGGAATCCAATCACACCACCTGGCGGCTGGCCAAGATGAATCTCGCTCTCCGGCAGATCGAAAACAACCTCGGAAAGGAGCATGCCGACAGCTTTCACCGCGACCTGCACCCCGACCTTAAAGCCGACTATGTACTGGCCAATCCGCCCTTTAACGATTCCGACTGGCGCGGGGAGCTGCTCAAGGACGACAAGCGCTGGAAGTACGGCATCCCCCCGGCGGGAAACGCCAACTTCGCCTGGGTCCAGCATTTCATCCATCATCTTGCCCCGACCGGCCTGGCGGGCTTCGTCCTGGCCAACGGCTCGATGTCTTCCAACCAGTCCGGCGAGGGTGAAATCCGCAAGAACATCATCGAGGCCGACCTGGTGGACTGCATGGTGGCGATGCCCGGCCAGCTTTTCTATTCCACCCAGATCCCCGTCTGCCTGTGGTTTGTCGCCCGCGACAAAAAAAACGGCCGCTTCCGCGACCGCCGCGGCCGGACGCTCTTCATCGACGCCCGCCAACTGGGCACGATGATTGATCGGGTTCACCGTGAACTGACCGCGGAAGACATCCGCAGGATCGCCGACACCTATCATGCCTGGCGGGGCGACAAGTCAGCCGGGGACTATGAAGATATTCCCGGCTTCTGCAAAAGCGCCACGCTCGATGATATCCGCCATCACAACCACATCCTCACGCCCGGCCGGTACGTAGGAGCCGCAGAGGTCGAAGATGACGGCGAGCCGTTCGAGGAAAAGATGGCCAGACTGACGGCTGCCTTGCGCGAACAGACCGAGAAGGCCGAGAAACTCGACCGGATTATCTGGGCCAACCTGGAGGATATCGGGTATGGTGAGTGAAATATACCCAAGGATGTCACTTGATGATGTTGCTGATTTCCGTAACGGAAAATCAATCTCACCAGAAAGGTACTCTGAAGACGGACGGTATCCCGTCTTTGGAGCTAACGGACAAATTGCACGTAGCAATTATATCCTCAATACAGAAGGTGTGGTTGCAATAGGGCGCGTCGGTGCCTACTGCGGGTCAGTGCATTATATCCCAGGGCCATCGTGGGTTACTGATAATGCGATAGTCGCCACGGCTAAGGCGGGAAATAATATCCGATTTCTGTATTATCTTTTCGATCATCTTGAACTTCGCAGGACTGCCATTGGAAGCGCCCAGCCGCTCATGACCCAAGGCGGGCTCAAAGTTGTGCATACTGTTATCCCACCAGTCAAGGTACAAGAGGCCATCGCCTGCATTCTCGGTGCACTGGATGACAAGATTGAACTGAACCGGCAGATGAACCGGACCTTGGAGGAAATGGCGCAAACGATCTTCAAGAGCTGGTTTGTGAACTTCGACCCCATCCGCGCCAAGATCGCCGGTCAGCAGCCGCCGAGGCTCAAACCAGAAATCGCCGCCCTTTTTCCGGACGCTTTTGAAGACTCGGTGTTGGGGAAGATTCCAAAGGGATGGAGGATTAAGACTATTGGGGATGTTTGCGATTTAGCTTATGGTAAGGCATTAAAAGCTGATCAGCGTCAACCAGGCATAGTGCCGGTGATGGGATCGAACGGCCAAGTAGGCTTACACAATGAAGCTTTAGTCAAGGGACCTGGTATTGTCGTAGGTCGAAAAGGTAATCCAGGTACAATAACCTGGGTTAATTCCGACTTTTTCCCAATAGACACAGCCTTTTATGTTGTCCCACATGGTGGCGACGACCATCCTTTGACATACCTATTCTATGCCCTTGAAAAGCTTAGTCTAGCCAATTTGAGTGCTGATTCTGCCGTACCAGGGCTTAATCGAAACATAGCGTATAGGTCTGAGATGGTTATTCCTGATCGCTCAATTCTCGAACTTTTCGACAAGCATTTGATGACGATACGCAATCGCCAATCAACAATTGAAGAGGAATCTAGCACGCTTAGCACCATACGCAACACTCTCCTTCCAAAGCTTATCTCCGGTGAATTGCGGGTGCCGGATGCCGAACGGATAGCGGGGAGGTGCACCTAGTGGCTGCTCCATCAATTGATCCCATATTTATCATGCACGGCGCCCGAGCTGCGGTGGAAGGCGGAATGCTCCATATCGAGGAACAGGTCAGGGCTTTGGAGCTAGCAGTAGAAAAGAATACAGGTCTGGCTTTTGATCTGGCTAGAACACTTGTTGAAAGCACTTGCAAAACCATCATCACAGAGCGTGGAAGTGTGTTCGATAAAGAAGATGACTTGCCAAAGCTCTTTAAAACAGTTTCTCTTTGCGTTCCATTCCTGCCCGTTGCACTCTCTGCAGATGCAGGAGCAAGGAAAAGTTTACAGCAAACCCTTAATGGCCTGAATACAGCGTTGCAGGGCATATGTGAGTTGCGGAATGCCTTTGGCTTCGCATCCCATGGCAGCGAGGGTCCTCGTCCCGTAATGGAAGGAATACAGGCACTCCTTGTAGCCCAAGCAGCAGATGCCATCATTGGTTTTCTTTACCGCGTTCATCGACAAGACCGTTCACTTCCAAAACAGGCTCAATTACAGTATGAAGACAATCCTGATTTCAACGAGTGGCTGGACGAGCAATGTGAGTCCATACATATCTTGTCATTACCGCCTTATCGGCCAAGTGATGTTTTATTCAATGTTGACCAAGAGGCCTACCGTGATCTCCTGAGTGATTATAAGGTCGATGATGAGGATGAAAAGCCACCAGATAATGCCAATCAAATTGGAGGTGCTGCCTAATGAATACGAGTTGCTCTGGTGAATCAGTAATCGAGCAGGCTGCCTTGGCGTGGTTGGATATTTTGGTTAATATCGTCATATCAGGGGCTGAAATCACCATAGCAGCAAAGCAAATTTTTGATGCCGAGCGGATCGCCGGGAGGATTCTATGAATGGAAATCAGCAATTCCTGCTCTATACCGCCCTAGACGGCGCGGTGAAGGTGGAAGTTTATTTAAAAGACGAAACGGTCTGGCTGACGCAGAAGGCCCTGGCGGAGCTGTTCGGGGTCAAGGTGCCCGCCATCAACAGGCATCTAAAAAACATCTTCGAATCCGGCGAGTTATTGTCAGATTCAACTATTTCCATTTTGGAAACAACTGCCGCTGACGGCAAGAGTTATCAGGAAGTAAAGGTCGGCGCTTTGGAGGCGAAACTCAAGGCGGAGGCTGAATACGAGGTGTTTCGCCAACGGCAGGATCGTAAATACGTCTCCGATTTCGATCGGGAGATCAAGCGACTGGAGGGCAAGAAGTGAGCGCCGCATTCACCGAATCCGTAATCGAGCAGGCCGCATTGGCGTGGCTGGAGAGTTTGGGTTATCTGGTCCTGTCTGGTCTGGAAATAGCGCCAAATGAAGTGATGGCGGAAAGAGACGATTATAGCGAAGTCTGCCTTTCGCGTCGACTGCGCCAGGCACTCCAGCAACTGAATCCGGCGGTGCCGGCGGAGGCGATAGATGAAGCATTCCGCAAGCTGACACGACCGGACTTACCATCGCTTGCGGCAAACAACCATATCATTCACACGTACCTGGTAGAGGGCGTGCCGGTTGAATATCAGCGAAACGATGGTTCCATCGGCGGCGATCTGGTCCGCGTGTTCGACTATGATGGGCCGGGAAACAACGAGTTCCTTGCCGTTAATCAGTTTACCGTCGTCGAGAACCAGCATGAACGGCGGCCGGACCTGGTGCTGTTTATCAACGGCCTGCCGGTGGCGGTATTGGAACTCAAGAATGCCGCCGATGAAAACGCCACCATCTGGTCGGCCTTCAACCAGCTTCAGACCTACAAAGCGCAGATTCCGTCCTTGTTTTTCTTCAACGAAGCGCTGGTGATCTCCGACGGCGTCCAGGCCAGGATCGGCACTCTGACTGCCGACCGCGAATGGTTCATGCCCTGGAGGACCATAGAGGGCGCAGAGCTCGCGGATACGAAACTTCCCCAGCTTCAGGTTATGCTTGAAGGCGTATTTGAAAAACGGCGGCTTCTGGACCTGATCCGGCACTTCATCGTCTTCGAGGATGCGGGCGGCGGAGCGCTGGTCAAGAAGATGGCCGGGTATCACCAGTACCATGCGGTGAATGTGGCCGTTCAGGAAACTGTTCGCGCCAGCAGGCCAGCACTTTCCAAGGTGCAAGAGGAACAAGGAACATATTATGCGGGAAGCCTGCAGGATGCCAAACCCGGCGACCGCCGGGCCGGCGTGGTCTGGCACACCCAGGGATCGGGCAAGAGCCTGACCATGGCGTTTTACGCCGGGCGGGTCGTTCTGCATCCGGCCATGGATAACCCGACCCTGGTCGTGATCACCGACCGCAATGATCTGGACGATCAACTCTTCAGCACCTTCGCCAAGTGTCATGAACTTCTGCGCCAGCAACCCATCCAGGCGCAGAGCCGCGCGCACCTGCGGGAGTTGCTGCATACCGCCTCTGGCGGCGTCGTATTTACGACGGTCCAGAAATTTTTTCCCGCCGCGGAGGAGGATCAGCACCCGCTGTTGTCCGACCGCCGGAACATCGTCGTGATCGCCGACGAGGCGCATCGCAGTCAGTACGATTTCATCGACGGCTTTGCCCGTTACATGCGGGAGGCGCTGCCGCACGCCTCGTTCATCGGTTTCACCGGCACGCCCATCGAACTGACGGACAAAAACACCCGCGCGGTTTTCGGCGATTACATCAGCATTTACGACATCGAACGGGCGGTAAAGGACGGGGCGACCGTTCCCATCTATTATGAAAGCCGCCTGGCAAAACTCGAACTGAAAGAAGAGGAAAGACCTCGGCTTGACGAGGAGTTCGAGGAAGCTACCGAGGGCGAAGAAATCGAGCACAAGGAGCGGCTGAAGACAAAGTGGGCGCAACTCGAAGCCCTGGTCGGCACGGAAAAACGATTGAAACTTATCGCCGGAGACCTCGTAAAACACTTTGAACAGCGCCTGGAAGCGATGGACGGCAAGGCGATGATCGTCTGCATGAGCCGCCGCATCTGCGTCGAACTTTACAAAACCGTCACGGCGATTCGCCCGGACTGGCATCATGAGGACGATGACAGGGGCATGATCAAGATCGTGATGACCGGCTCGGCCTCGGACCCGATTGATTGGCAGCCTCACGTCCGCAACAAGGTTCGTCGCGAGGAACTGGCAAAGCGATTCAAGAATCCGGCGGAACCGTTCAAGATCGTAATTGTCCGCGATATGTGGCTGACGGGGTTTGACGCACCCTGCCTGCATACCATGTATATAGACAAACCGATGCGCGGCCACGGGCTGATGCAGGCCATTGCCCGGGTGAATCGCGTGTTCAAGGACAAACCGGGCGGGCTTGTGGTAGATTACCTGGGCCTGGCGGACCAGCTTAAATACGCCCTGGCCAGTTACACGGAAAGCGGCGGCAAAGGCCGGACGACCGTCAACCAGGAGGAAGCCGTGGCCGCCATGCTTGAACGGTACGAAGTCTGTTGCGGTATCTTCCACGGATTTGACCGGGATTCCTGGAAAGCGGGAGGACCGCGGGAAAGGCTGTCAGTTCTTCCGGCCGCACAGGAACATGTGCTTGCTCAGCATGACGGAAAAAGCCGGTTGGTGAAGGCCGTGACTGAACTTTCCAAGGCTTTCGCCCTTGCCGTTCCTCATGAGAAAGCGCTGGAGATTCGCGACGACGTGGCTTTCTTTCAGGCGGTGAAGTCGGTGTTGACGAAAGGGATAAGTGACGGCCGGCACAGCCCTGAAGAAATCGAGCTTGCAATTCGGCAGATTGTGTCGAAGGCGGTAGCCTCGGATGAGGTTATCGACATCTTTGCAGCCGCAGGCCTCAAGAAACCCGACATCTCAATACTATCAGACGAGTTCCTGGCGGAAGTGCGCGGCATGCCGCAGCGGAATCTGGCAGTCGAACTGCTCAAGAAGCTATTGGATGGCGAAATCAAGGCGCGCGGTCGAAAAAACGTCGTCCAGGCCCGTTCTTTTGCGGAACTCCTTGAGAATGCCGTCAGGAAATACCAGAACCGGGCCATTGAGACGGCGCAGGTCATTGAGGAATTGATAGCCTTGGCAAAGGACCTGCGCGAGGCCAACCAGCGAGGGGAAAAGCTCGGGCTGACGGATGATGAGGTGGCATTTTACGACGCACTGGAAGTGAACGACAGCGCAGTGGCCGTGCTCGGTGATGAAACGCTGCGCATCATTGCCCAAGAGCTGGTGCGGGCCGTTCGGAACAGTGTTACTATCGATTGGACTGTCCGCGAAAACGTCCGCGCCCAGATGCGGGTAATCATCAAACGCATTCTTCGCAAATACGGCTATCCGCCGGACAAGCAGGCCCGCGCCACCGAGCTTGTCTTGGAGCAAGCTGAAGTCTTATGCAAAGACTGGATGGAAAAAGCATAATTGCACTTAACGACCGTAATTCTGCTTATTCTGTATTTAGCGTTTTGCAGAATGTAGAAACATGTTTGTTGCAAAAATTCTGTCAAGATTATAAATTAAATCACGAATGATTTAAGTACGTTTCACCAACTAATTCGATCTTGGACTATGCCGCAGAATTGGAGAGCAGCTAATGAGCTTCGAACTTACGCTCCAGTTCCTTGGTAACTCGACCATCGGGCTGTTCGGTGCAGGTCACCTCGGGAAAGCAATTGCCGAAGGACTATTGAAGGCCGGACTGCCGAGGCAGAATCTTGCTATCTGCCATCGTGGTTCCAAGGAAACAGATCGAGAACTCGCCGATCTTGGGCTTTCCGATCTGGTGGAGAGTGGAGAGAAAGTTGTCCGCCAGTCGCGAATCCTGTTCTATCTTGTGCGCCCCCAGAATTCACAGGCCGTTCGAGATTACAAGCTGCGAGAAGATAGCCTCTTCATCTCCTTCCTGGCCGGAATTCCTTTGAATAACTTGCCAGTTCATCTCCCCGATGCGCAGCGCGTTCGTGTCATGACGAGCGCACCAGACACATTGCGGAATCACAATGGCATCGCGGCCCTTTATCCGCAAGGCAACTTGCTGATGCGAGAAATTCTTGATTCTCTCGGTCTACGCATCGTTCCTCTCGGACATGAATCGGACATTCACGCATTTACAGCACTTGGGCCTTGCCTACCCATTGTGCTTACGTACTGGGAATACGCTGGTTTCAATACTGATGATCATGAGTTGCTTGAGACAGCAAAGAAATTCGGCATATCCAACTATTCGGGCATACTTCAATGGGCGCATAGCATCCGACCAAGACAACTTTCTCCTGAGGAGATAAACCGCTATCTCTTTCAAGCCGCAACACCTGGCGGGGTAACTGACGCCATACTCTCTGCGATGAGAGCCGGCATGTGCCTTTCAGCTGCTTTGCAACGAGGAATTGAGCGCAGCCAACAGTTGGCTACAGCGTGATGGAGAACACACACGTTATCCAACCTTTCATCCCACCGTTGAAGCTGCCTCTGACTTTATCGTCTGGCAGGAAAACAAAAAATGGCCCAAAACGAAGAGAATTCCAAAAAATAAAGGTGTCCCGGATTTCTAAGATTTCTATTTTAAGGAGGAAATAAGAAGATGGGTGCGCTAACGGAAATTTTGGATGGAGTTGAGGCAATAGCAAAATCAATAAGTGATCTCGGTAAAATAATAGAGGCGATTCAAAAGGGGAAGGACTACTTTGAGAAGCGATACAAGGACGCGAAGAATGACGTCAAGGAAATTCTCGAAGAGATTAACAAAACACTTATTACCACAAGCTCGGCGACATCGATCTTGACTCACTTCTCTTTCGTCGATGATCCAAAGAGCTATGCTGCCGACCTGAGGGAATTCAACAATCGTATTGTTGACGGTAAATCAGAAATAGACAGACTCAGACAAGATCACTGCCGTCCAAATTAGGTGAGATGTCGGATTTCGAGGTTTGAAATCATTACCAATTTGGACGCCTTTTTG
>MVQR01000040.1 GCA_002067815.1 Syntrophus sp. PtaB.Bin001
TATAACGCAGGAGAAGGTGCTGTTGCACGATATAACAACAATATTCCACCTTACAGGGAAACTCAGAATTATGTGCAGCGTGTTTTACACTATTTGGATAAATACCGAAACAATGGGGGATAGTAAAAAATTATAGATGTATTTTTTTAAACTCTTTTATTGTGAAAATCTAAATTTCACCAACATATAAATACCCTCTCAATTTTTCGAACTTTTTTTGTTTTATACCTTTAATATTCATTATTTCTTCCAGCTGCTTTAATTTACCCTGCTTGTTTCGCAAACCAATAATTTTTTGTGCTGTTTTTTCTCCTATTCCCGGTACAAGAACAAAATCTTCAAGGGATGCGCTGTTTATATTGATAGGCCTTTTGAGAACAAGTCTTGTCGAAGCAGTTAAATTTTCGGCATCGATAAAAGCATCATTACATTTCCTTATAACAGTTATTTTAGAGCCGTCTTTCAAAAACATAGATGCATCAATATTTCTTGTTGAAAATATTTTCGAAATATTTTCGATATCCATTATCTTTAAAAGATCATTAAGTCTTAATCCTTCCGGCAAAAATAATACTCCTTTCCATACGTTTCCATCGATTTCAACTGCCATGCAATCTTTAGATTGATCACCATATGGAATTTTAGGCAATGTATGGAAATTCTCATGATATAAAAATATTGATAAAGATATTATAATTGCTAAAAAGGAAACAAATACTGACCCGCACAATTGAATACGGGTCAGTATTATTTTGTGGCCTTTTTTCATTTTTACAATCGGATATTTATTCCTAAATTTTAAGAAGATTTTTCCAGCTCAAAAGCATCATGAAGTACCATAACTGCCAACTCGGTATACTTCGAATGAATAACACATGATATTTTGATTTCAGAAGTACTTATCATCATGATATTAATGCCCTCCTGAGCAAGCGTAGAGAACATTTTTGCTGCAACGCCGGAATGGCTGATCATTCCAACTCCTATAATCGATACCTTTGCAACTTGATCATCCACTTCAACTTTAGCGGCACCGACTTCTTTCGCAACTTCCTCGATTAAACGTTTCGTTTCCTTGACATCTTTTTTTGATATAGTAAAAGTCAAATCAGTATAACCTTCTAGACTGGCGTTCTGAATTATCATGTCGACAACAATATTATGCTCTGCTAAGGGAGTAAATAATCTTGCAGCAACGCCTGCTTTGTCCGGAACACGAACAACCGTTATCTTTGCTTGATCACGGTCATAAGTGACTCCTGACACGACTTCTCTTTCCATATCCTTATCCTCCTTTGTAACCAGGGTACCGCCTTCATCGGAAAAAGACGATTTTACATAAACAGGAACTTCAAATTTTTTTGCCAACTCTACAGAACGGGGTTGTAATACTTTCGCACCTGCCCTAGCCATTTCAAGCATTTCATCGTAAGAAATTTTATTCAACAATCTTGCATTACTGCATATATTGGGATCAGTAGTATAAACTCCATCTACATCTGTATAGATTTCACAGACATCTGCGCTAAGAGCTGCAGCAAGAGCTACGGCACTTGTATCTGATCCACCCCGCCCTAGAGTCGTGATGTTATTGTCACTATCTACGCCTTGAAATCCTGCTACGACGGCAATCTTTCCCTTTTCTAGCTCTTTGCGCAATACTTGATCTTCAACGCCGAGAATTCTTGCCTGTGTATAATCCTGATCCGTTAAAATTCTGACCTGAAATCCAAGGAATGATCTTGCTGGATATCCGAGTCGGTTTAAAACCAGCGACAGTAGTGAAATCGTAACTTGTTCGCCTGTCGAAATCAGGTTATCATATTCTCTGGTGTCATAATCTTCGGCTGCCTGTTGAGCCAGTTTGATCAAGCGGTCCGTTTCTCCAGCCATTGCTGAAAGAACGACAACGACATCATTTCCTTCATTTTTTGCCTTTATAACCTTTCTTGCGACATTCTCGATTTTCTCAATGTTTGCAACTGAGGTTCCACCATATTTCTGAACAACTAAGCCCATATATTAAAATCCTCCCTTGCTCAGGGCCGTTGAAATTTCTTTTAAACGCTCCTCAGGTGCGGAAATTTCAATTCGGCGCATATTCTCGTCAAGAAACGTAAACCAAATCTTAATAGCATTATCCGGTATTATATCGATTATTTTTTCCGCCCACTCAATAACAGAGATTCCCTTTCCAAAGAAATATTCTTCATAACCCATATTATCCATATCAACTGATCCCTGGAGGCGATAGACGTCAAAATGATAAAGAACATACTTACCCGGGTATTCGTTTATAAGAGTAAATGTAGGACTTGTAATGGCATATGATTCCGGCACCCCCAATCCTCTTGCAATTCCTTGAGTTAGACAAGTTTTTCCTGTCCCCAGTTCACCAACAAGAGCCACAATATCACCGGCTGCCAAACATTTGCCAATAATTATACCGATACTATTAGTTTCCTCGGCATCTTTGGATATGATCTGGTATTTCATATTTATTTTTAACAGCTTCAATTTGAATGTGAACTTTCCAGGATAACAACTGCTCCCGCTTGTTTACTCGTGTGTGAAAGGCTTAGGTGCACAGATGTAATGCCATGATCATCAAGTATTGTTCTGGCCCTGCCGTTAAGATGCAAAATTGGTTTTCCATGTTCATTATTTTTTACTTCAATGTCTTTTAATCTTATACCCATGCCAAGTCCCATACCGAGAGATTTTAAAAAACTTTCCTTCGCAGCAAACCGAGCTGCATAATGTATGGCGGGAAAAGCTTTATTGCTGCAATAGCAAATTTCATATGGCGAGTAGACCATATTTAGAAAACGTATATTCCATTTCTGAATTATCTTTTCAATACGGTCTATTTCGACAAGGTCTATGCCGGTTCCAAAAATCATTATTTAATAATTCCAGTTTCTAATAACTTCTCAAATTCGTATTCTAAGCAAAACGAATTGCATCGGTCATAGACGCAACTTTTTTCATTTCAAAGACATCATGTACCCTTACAATGTGAGCACCATTGATAATCGCCGTGGTAACTGCTGCGGCCGTTCCCTCCATTCTATTTTGAGGATCAGGAATGTTTTCTTTGCCTTCAGTGGCCAATGCGACAAAATATTTACGTGAAACCCCTACAAGCAAAGGTCTTCCCAAAGACTTAAATTCTGACAGATGTTTTAACAGCCTAAGAGAATCATGTGGAGATTTTCCAAAGCCAAATCCAGGATCGACAATAATCTTCTCTTCTTTAATTCCTGACTTAAGCGCTTTGGATATTCTTTCACGGAGATATTGAAATACTTCACTTTGTACGGATCGGTAGTATAGATTTCCTGCCTGCATATCTTTTGGCTTTCCTCTCATATGCATAAGGACAATCGCTGCTCCGGAATCAGCTACGGTTTGCATCATTGCAGTATCAAAATTCATGGAACTGATATCGTTGATAATTTCCGCACCTGCCAAAAGGGCTTCTCGGGCTATTTCTGCCTTTGTTGTGTCAACAGAGATGGGAATATCAATTTTACCTGCCAATTGTTCGATTACAGGCAATACGCGATTTCTTTCTTCTGCCAGAGAAATTGAATCTGCGCCGGGCCTGGAAGATTCCCCCCCTATGTCAAGTATATCCGCACCCTCTTCCACCAAACGCAAACCGTGAGCAACAGCCTTGTCCGGTAGTAAATATTTTCCACCGTCGGAAAAGGAATCCGGTGTGACATTGAGGATACCCATAATCAATGTCTTTTTTCCCAGGAAAATTTCACGTTTTGGCGTGCGCAGAACGATTGAATTCAAAGACTCTTTTGAAAGCATATCTTTGAGATTTTGTGACATTTCTCGTAGACCGAATGGTTGATCGGATATCTTTTCTGCAAAACGTTTAATCTGTTTTGCTGTTCCCATAAGAATGGCATCCGTTTTCTCGATTGAACAAGATACAGCCCCCCTTGCAACCGCAGCGTCACCGCCAACTGAAAGCATCTCTTGCTTGATAATATTAGCAACTTTACATTCGAGTCCTTCAACAAGAATATTGAGATGCCTCATTTTGGGAAGCATAGCTTCTATTCCATAAGGATCGACTCCTACATTTTTCAGATATAATTCGGCATCAGATGGAAAATGCAAATGAAGATTTCTTATAGGATGGGGGTTTTTAAACTTGAAATAATTCATTTGTTTTTAAAACATTTGGATTTTTTTATTTCATACTCAAATGCTAACCGGACTTTCTTGTTCATCTTCAAGTTTCACGTTAGATATACCGATAATTGCATCCAATTCCTCAGTATTCAGGACTTCTTTTTCAAGTAGCTCTTTTGCAAGCTTGTTAAGAGTGTCAATATTCTCATGCAATATTTTTTTCGCATGTTCATAGCATTTAGTCACGATATTAGATACTTCTTCATCAATCCTTCTTGCCGTTTCCTCACTGTAATCTTTGTGAGTGGCAAACTCTCTGCCTAGAAATATCTGTTCTTCTTTCCGTCCATAACTCAAAGGACCCATTACGGAACTCATGCCCCATTCACAAACCATTTTTCTGGCAAGATTTGTGGCCCGCTCAATGTCGTTGCCGGCGCCTGTTGTAAAATCATCAAGTATAAGTTCCTCTGCTGCTCGCCCACCCAACAGTATCGTAATATTGGTCAGCAGAAATTTTTTGGGATACGTGTGTTTTTCATCGACAGGAAGCTGTTGAGTTATTCCCAGGGCTCTTCCCCTTGGAATAATTGTTACTTTGTGAATCGGATCGCTTCCAGGCAGCAAACGGGCAATTAACGCATGCCCTGACTCGTGATAGGCTGTATTGCGCTTTTCTTCATCACTGATAACCATACTTTTTCGTTCTGCCCCCATCAGGACTTTATCTTTGGCGAATTCGAAATCGGAAAGTTCAACCTTTTCCTTACCCGCCCTTGCAGCATGAAGAATTGCTTCATTTACCAGATTTTCGATATCTGCTCCCGATGCACCAGGTGTTCCTCTTGCAATAAGAGAAAAATCTACATCTTTCTCCAAAATGGTCTTTCTGGAATGGACTTGAAAAATCTTTTCTCTACCCTTTACATCGGGCAGAGGGACTACTACCTGCCTGTCAAAACGTCCAGGCCTAAGTAGTGCAGGATCAAGAACATCAGGACGGTTTGTTGCTGAAACTAAAATCACTCCTTCGTTTGATTCAAAACCATCCATTTCTACAAGGAGTTGATTAAGAGTTTGCTCCCTTTCATCATGTCCACCACCGAGTCCGGCGCCACGATGTCGACCAACCGCATCAATTTCATCAATAAAAATTATGCAGGGGGCATTTTTTTTAGCCTGTGTAAAGAGATCACGAACCCTTGAAGCACCGACTCCAACAAACATTTCTACAAAATCCGACCCGCTGATTGTCAGGAATGGAACATCAGCTTCACCGGCAATTGCCTTAGCAAGCAGCGTTTTTCCTGTTCCAGGAGGACCAACAAGAAGCAAGCCCTTTGGAATTCTGCCTCCAAGACGGGTAAATTTTTTAGGATCCTTAAGAAATTCGATTACTTCTTCCAACTCAGCCTTAGCTTCGTCAATCCCGGCAACATCAGAAAATGTTACCTTTTTTGTTTTGTCTGTCATCAATCTGGCTCTGCTTTTGCCGAAAGCCATCGCTTTTCCACCACCAGACTGCATTTGTCTCATGAAAAAAATCCACACCCCGATCAATAAAAGCATGGGAAACCAAGAGACAAGTGCAGTTACAAACCAAGGGGATTCTTCTTCCGGTTTAGCTGTAATGCGAATTCCCTTTGATTTAAGCAGCGGAATCAAAGATGAATCATTTGGAGCATAGCTTTTAAATTTCTTTCCACTAGAGAGTTTCCCCGAAATATTGTTACCCTGCATGGTAACTTCACTGACCTGTCCTTTGTCAACATAGGCAAGGAAATCCGTAAAAATGATATTTTCGTGTGTACTCTTAGGCTGATTGTAGAAATGGTAGGAAAGGACAAATATAAGGCTTATGATAAGCCATAGTGCAATATTCTTCTGCAAAGAATTCAATACTGATTCTCCTTTTAAAACGTCATTATTTAAAAATTATAATTATTTAGTATTTTTGATACTGATCTTTTATTTTATCACGAAAGATGCCAATCCATATGTTGATACATATTTTCTACATTTGAACTTCACTAATTTTTTAACATAAACTTACAAATATTATTTTTTGATATTATTTTAATATATTTTTTCAATTAATATGCTTTCGTCAATTACAATAAAGTTATTCATATTTCAAATAATTTCTATTTTTGCTATTTTTGACGTTTTTTTATCTATTTTGACACGTTCACTAAGGCGCATTCCCGAAATCCAGATTACAGAATGACGGTCCGCCAACAAAGGAATAAAATTCCTGCGTCTTAGAGGAATCTTTTCGTCAATGAAATATGTCTTCAATTTTTTTGTTCCAGTCATTCCCAGCGGTTGAAAACGATCCCCTTCCCTTCTATTTCTCACTACCAAAGGCATTTGTGCCTTATTATAATCAAAATAAGTATAGTTTCCCTCTTTACTCAAATCATGAGCATGAAATTCTGAAACATCTTCAACAAAAGATGTCTTTAAGATGCAAGAAATTTCCTTAATCTCAATAACGCAAGGGATTCTGACCGGGTAAAAATACTTCTCAACATCATACTTCTCTATTGCAAAAGATCCTTTACTAAACTTTGTTCTATTGTTTTTTTTTATCGTAATTCTCCCATATACGCGCCTTACACAAATATCTTCGGGAAGAATGATTGAACCATGTGGTTTCATACCTGTGATGAGATTCATAACTGAATTGATATGTTTGGACGTTATTCTTTTAGCTGATAGGAAATAGCGTTCCAGTAAGGTTTTAATTAAGCGGAATTTAATTGCTTCAGGCAATTCCAGTACTTTATCAAGTTCAATTTCGATTTCCCCGTTCTTGGAGCTAGGAAATAACTTCAAGTCTTGAAGGATCACGTATACGTTGTCTTTAAGATATTTATCTTCTCTCTGTAATATCCGGGCAATTCTATTTAATGAGTCGACGATTTGGGGATTGTATTGTTCCTGTAATATCGGAATCAGATGATGGCGGATTTTATTTCTCAGATACATGTTCTCGTTGTTTGAGCTGTCTTCTAGAAAAGGAATATTTCGAGAGCTGAGAAATTTATGGATATCCTTTCGACTGATTTCAAGAAGAGGCCGAATATAGCACATTTCGCGCACAGGAAGCATTCCTTTGATTCCTTCCATCCCACTTCCACGTAACAGATTCATAAGTACCGTTTCTGCCTGATCTTCTCTATGATGCCCAAGAGCAATTTTTGATGCGCCGATTTCTGAGGCAAGACTCGCAAAGAATCGATATCTTTCTTCACGTCCGATATCTTCTAATGATTTTTTCCCTCTATTCTTTCTCCTGAGGGCATGGAGATCAACACGTCTGCCTCTAAAGGAAATTCCT
The DNA here is from genome assembly GCA_002067815.1 of Syntrophus sp. PtaB.Bin001. Taxonomy (GTDB): domain Bacteria; phylum Desulfobacterota; class Syntrophia; order Syntrophales; family Syntrophaceae; genus Syntrophus. The sequence continues at coordinate 7,499 of MVQR01000040.1, forward strand.
TTTTCTTTGCAGAAACTGCGAACAAATTCTTCTTCAATATCAGATTCTTGTCCTCGTATCCCATGATTTAAGTGGGCAACTGTGAGAAAGAGATTATATTCCGATGAAAGAAGTATTAGAATCTGTAAGAGTGCCATTGAATCCGGTCCTCCTGAGACGGCGACTATAACCTGTTCCCCTTGGTTCAACATTCTGAATTTTTGAACTGTCCGTCTGACTTTATCCAGCATGGCTGCTTACCCAAACTCAATAAAATAGCTTAATCAAATCGTTCATTTCTTCGCATGTATAATCGGGATTTAGAGAAAGCAGATCTTCACGGCTTCCCAAACCGTTGAGAAAAGCGCAACTGATGACACCTGCGTTTTTAGCCAGAAGTACATCATTAATACCATCGCCCACGACTATCGTCTTTCCTTGAGGCACTCGATATTTTTCAATAAAAGTCTCAACAAGGCGGCTGTCTGGTTTTCGGTATGGTCGACTGTCCGCACCGACAATTTCATCGAAATAATTTGTTATGTGAAGTGCATCAGTGATTTGAACGGTAAAATGATGTCGTTTGTTTGTAATGATAATTTTTCTCTTCTCGTCAAAATGACGAAGAACCTCTTTTATCCCGGGATAGAGCTTGGTAGAATCCAGAAGATGTTCCGTGTAATATTTATCGAAAATTTCCATTGCTTCTTCAAAACATCCAGGAAACGACTGACCCAAAGAGCGTTCAATCAATTTCTGGACACCGTCGCCTATAAAGCTGATTATTTTCTTTTCCGGTAGAATAGCTAATGAGAGTTGCTTTAGTGTATGATTGACCGAATTTACAAGATCTTTGCCTGTATCCACAAGTGTGCCATCAAAGTCAAACACCATCAATTCCACTGATTTCATATACTTGCTTAATCCCCCCGATAGCAGAGTTCACGCACTATAACCAAGTCAAAGGGGAATAACAAGTGTTTATCCCATAACTTTTTCCCCTTTACTAAAAGCCATTTTGATTGATTATTTTTTATCATCTGTGTTACATAGTGAGCACGCTTGGATCCGCATCCGGACGGACTGAGACGGAAAGGTCAAAATAACGAATAATTTATGGCTGAGCCAAAATATGGCCTTCCGGTTTTTTCCGGGAGGCTTTTTTTCTATGAATTACAATTATTCAGTTAAGAATAGAGTAGCTATCATTGGAGCAGGCAAAGTAGGCACAGCCGTGGGATATCTGCTTCGATCAGCAGGATACGAAATTATCGCACTTGCAGACAGCAGTGCCTCGTCTTTAGAAAACAGCCTACCATATACCGGAGGAAGGCCTTACAAAAATCCTTCAGAAGCGGCTAAAGAGGCAAATATAATATTAATCACGACACCTGACGATGAAATTTCTCATGTGTGCACAATTCTCAGTAATGAAGGGGCAATTTCTCAAGGAAAGATAGTTTTGCATATGAGCGGGGCAGGCGGACTGGATCTTTTGGAATCCGCCCGTCGAGAAGGTGCCAGTGTCGCTTGCATTCATCCCATACAATCTTTCTCCGATATTAATGGTGCGATTGAGAATCTACCCTGTAGCACTTTCGGAATTACGGCTAAACACGAAATGATTGAATGGGCGGAAAATTTTGTCAAGGATTTGGGCGGATACCCCTTTTTAGTATCAGAACAGGACAAACCCCTTTATCATGCCGCAGCGTGCATGGCTTCAAACTATCTTACGACTCTCATCCACATCGTCGAAAATATTTACACATCATTCGGTTTAAAAAGCGAGGAAGCGATCAGGGCCTTTTGGCCTCTAGTCCGGGGAACGTTGAAGAACATTGAACGTTCCGGAACGGTTCAGGCTCTTACTGGACCTATAGCCCGTGGTGACATTGGTACCGTCAAAAAACATCTATCAGCTTTTAATTCAAATCTACCGGAACTTCTTCGTGTTTATAAAGAATTAGGTATCCTGACAATCGACCTTGCCGTTAAAAAGGGGACATTGTCTGCTGAACGCGCTGAGGCAATTAAACGTTTGCTGGAAGGAGGATCAGACCATGAGTAAACAAGGCAAAATCAACAAAATTACGACGTCGGTCATTCGAGGAATGAAGAAAAAGGGCGAAAAAATTACAATGCTTACGGCTTACGACTATGCAATGGCGTCTGTTATGGATGATGTCGGCGTAGAAATGCTTCTTGTAGGCGATTCACTAGGGATGGTGATTCTTGGATATGACAGCACCCTTCCAGTAACGATGGATGATATGCTCCATCATACCAAGGCGGTTGTGAGAGGGACAAAAAATTCCATGGTAGTAGCAGATATGCCTTTTATGTCTTATCAGTACTCAGTAGAAGAAGCCGTGCGTAATGCAGGCCGTTTTTTGCAGGAGGCTGGAGCACATGCAGTTAAGCTTGAAGGCGGCAGAGAAGTGGCGGAATCGATTCAAAGGATGACATCGGCGGGTATTCCTGTAGTGGCTCATTTGGGACTTACTCCTCAATCCGTTCAGCAGTTCGGCGGATTCAAGGTTCAGGGAAAGGATGATGCAGCAGCAAAAAGAATTTTTGAAGATGCAAAAATAATTGAAGAAGCCGGAGCTTTTTCAGTCGTTCTGGAATGTGTACCTGCGCCATTAGCACGAAAAATCACAGATTCTCTCGAAATTCCTACTATCGGGATAGGCGCAGGAGTTGGTTGCGATGGTCAAGTGCTTGTCGTCAACGACATGCTTGGCATGTATGAACGATTTCTTCCAAAATTCGTTAAAAAATATGCAGACTTAAACGCAGATATCAGAAATGCGGTAAGGCGATATATTGATGAGGTCAAAAACGGCAGCTTCCCTGATGAGGAGCATTCTTTCATATAATAAATAGTCACCGGGTTATCAAGTACGGGTTGTAGCCTTTTGATTATTGCTGTAAAAAAGTGGGGCATCAAATCAAATATCGGATAAAGCGATGCCCCACTATTTTTTATTTTCGTATTTTTATCATCGTTGATACACGACGATATTAGCCTTCTCTTTCAGATCCTGAACAAGCTTTTTAAAGGCTTCCTGCTGTTTTTGCTGCTTAAGGAATGACGAAATGACAGACTTTGTTTTTTCGTTCAGTTCTATAGTCTTGGGTTGTTGTACATCAAGAACCTGCACCACATGAAATCCAAACTCAGTTTGCACGACTGGGCCGATTTGATTCTTTTTCAGAGCAAATACGGCATCTTCAAAAGGTTTAACCATATCTCCCCTTTTAATTATTCCTAAATCCCCCCCGCTGTTTTTACTCGGACAGTCAGAATTGTTTTTTGCCAATTCTGTGAAATCAGATCCACTAATAATCTGTTTGCGGAGATTTTCCGCTTTAGCCTTTTTTTCCGCTACAGTCTTATCATTGTCTTCAGGCGTTAGGGCAATAAGGATGTGACGTACGTGCATAGATTCAGGAACAATAAAACGCTTAGGATTATTTTTATAAAATGTGGCAATCTCTTTTTCCGTCGGTTTAGGCAGATTCTTAATCCGTGGGGCCATCAGCTTCTCGATGCGTATCTGCAAACTGATTCCTTCACGCATCTTTGTCATGGTCGTCTTGTTTTTTTTAATTAATTCTTCCAGAGTCACGCCTGGAGGGAGAGTTGATTTTATCTTTTCGATGAAATCATTTACTTCCTGCTCTGTGGCAGTTATTTTGAGTCGGTTGACTTCGTTTGTTAAAAGTGTTTTAACGACGAAACCATCAATGATCTGCCGCTGAATATTCGCTCTGACTTGCTGTGTTTTATCAGCCGGGAACTTATTTTTTATCAAAGCCATTTGATGATTCAACTCTGTATCAAGTTGAGCTTTGGTCAACTTGGCACCATCTACTTCAATAACCGTCCCGCCTGGGCCAAGAGGTGTGTTATCCACTGCAGGCGGCGTAGGCTGCGGTACAGGAGCAATAGTGCTTGTTTCTTTTTTTTCTGTAGAAGTTTTGTTGTCCTTTTTATTGCAAGCATTGATACCGAAAGCCAACAGACAGATCAGGATACAAATTATCGGAGTATAAAATCTTTGTATCCGCCTTCTATTTGATAATGACATAGAATCTCCTTTTCAAATTTCTTTTGCTTTCGGATCTGTCTTGACAACCATTGATGACTCCAGAGAGCTCAGTCATTACAGATTTTTCAAGCGACGTGGGGAGTATAGGGAAAACGCCGGTAAAGATCAAGAATTGATTAGAAAAAAACTAAAGAGAAGTTTTATGCTGTTTGATCCAAGTTTCTTAGCTTTTTCAGAAATTCGATCTGTTCAGAAATATCCGAAATCTTTACCTCGGAAAAATTCGGATATTGTCCTTTATTGGTGTGCGATATCCATTCTGTGAGGGCCGAAATAGCACGCTGCATACTGACAGTTGGGTAAGCGGTTTCAGTAAGATAATGAATAAGCTTCATTGTCTTGAACGCATCAAACCATTCATGGAAATGCCAATTCCTCTTCTCAGAAGTTTTGTGATTAACGCAGATACGTTTCCAAATCATTTGGAAATTATTTCCTTCCAGGAAGTCTGCCAGAAATGGAGAAATATCCCTGGCCATTTTGAACGCATGGCCTCCTCCCTCTTCAATACAGATCTTAACCCCTTTCAACCAATTTTTTAAAATCA
>MVQR01000041.1 GCA_002067815.1 Syntrophus sp. PtaB.Bin001
CACCTGCCTTGTGCCAAGCCGTACAGGAAACCAGGAATTGCTCAGGGTTGTTGAGTCAAGCGCCGCGCCTTGCGGCCAGGGTAGCTATGCTTTTACCTATCCGTCGACCCGCCGGCCGCCCTTTATCTGGTTAGGAGAGGCAATATTTGAGGATCAGACGGGGGGAATTGTACTCCGCCCACCCCTTACCAAGGCCTATGTCCGTTACGACAACACCAGGATGACCCTGCTGCACGAATTGTCGCACGCAACGCTCGGTACCGATGACGTTGCCCCTTATCGCCAGCATAACACCTACCATGCAGGGGCTACAGCCACGCGGTTAAGCGCCCTTCCGGCCGATGCTGATTATCCCGGTACCAGGGCCGGTGAAAGCGAACAGACTATTTCCCTTGGAACCGACGCGAGCGGTCGGACTTACTTCACAAAAAAGGATATTTTTGACCTTGCCGAGCACCGGCCGAAGTGGACTGCCGTAAATGCCCATCATTATGCATGTTTCGGTGCCCATTGTGACACTAAATGCCCCGGGAGTTTTTGGAATATTTAATCACTTGAATTAGATAAGCTTTTCCTGGAATTCTTCCAAGTTCACTTGAGGAACTCGATGATACGCCGGTGCTTGAAACTCCTCTGGGCAAGATATGTGTCGTCGGTTACCTGGGCAATTAGTCGCTGCGCCCTCTGGTCTGTCGCATCCGCAGTAGAGATCCAATCTATGAAATTCTTCAAGAAGAACCGAAACGGGATCAAGCATAGAATTCCCCGCCATATGAACCCCCATGGGATCGGTGCTACCGTGCCTGCGGGCGCGAGCAACACCAGCCGACGTACCCGACCGGGAAAACGGAGTGCATACCGCGCCGCAATCCAGCCTCCGTAAGATAGTCCGAGGAAGTTCACTGAGTCTCCAAGATTGAGTCCCGTGCAGACTTCATCGAGCCAAGTGGCGAAATCGTCCGCCCCGGTCACAGGGCGCGTCTCGACACTCCGTCCAAAGTCATGAATGTTGTCCACTGCGAAGGTTTGAAAATGCTGAGAAAGGGAAACCACATTTGGTGCGAACAGGAGTCCGGGCGAGCCAATACCCGGCAACATGATCACGGGCTGTGTTCCAGAACGTCCGCTCACCCGGACAAAAGTGCGGCCGAAAGACGTATTGACGCTCCGTTCCTCAGAAGGCACCGGCCAGGCCGCAGCGCGTTCGCCATATCGCTCGAGGTAACGCCGCTTCGCCGCTTCGGACCGGAACGGGTAGTGGTCGCTGTGTTTCAAATTCAAATCATTCTTCCTGTAGACTCAAGTGTAGAAGCATTTGCAAGAGTGGCTGCCGGCGAAGGATGAATCCAACCGCCGCAATTCATATCAGCGGAGAAATGTGGGGACATCTCCCATATTCTTTTCTTTTGGTAATACGGGAAGTGTCCCCATTTTACCCCGGAATTTCCATAACAGATTTTTTTCTGAATTGTGGATTATTTATAGTGAAAGGTCTTTTATATAACTGAAGCACTATAACTCGGCATCCAGTATTTCAACTTTGAAAACAACGTTACCGTTGTCCGGACAGGCCATGCCCGTCTTGCATCGATGACTTTCTCGAAATCGAACCGTGCGCCCGATCCCAGAGCGAAGATGATCGGAAAGAGGGTAGTATAAGCTCCCCCACAAAACGCGTCTGGAGTGTCCATCCCATTGAACACGAACATATCTCCTGTCTTGTAGCCGTGCGCGCAGTATCCATTTACACGTTCAACCTCTACCTTGAACTTTTTCACTCGGTCTCCTTGGGAGAAATGTGGGGGCATCTCCCATACTCTTTTCTTTTGGTAATACGGGGAGTGTACCCATTTTACCAAAAATCAAGGGGTCAAAAAATGTGATCCATTGATTTTTTCTCTCAATTCTCTGAGCTTTTTATTGCTGATCACGATCATTATTTAATCACATCTGACTTTGGGGTAATAGTTGACTAAAGTCAACAAGATGGTCCATTTTTAAAATAATGCGACATTACAATTAATGAGTTTTATAAGATATTATGATATTAGACAGTTGTCAGGTCAATAACCGCCCGCACGTCGACTATCAATATTTAGGAGGTAGCGAGAGTAATGTCAACAGTCAAAAGAATAGTATGCCTCGCTAATTCACGTAAGCTGAGTGGTCGATGCATAGCGGGCAAGGAGATAATATCTAGTAAAGCAGCTGGATGGATTCGACCCGTGAGCGCACGAGAGCACGAAGAGGTTTCTGAACGCGAGCGACAGTATCCTGATGGAAGTGATCCGCGCATATTGGACGTAATTGATGTCCCTCTGCTCAAACCAATTCCACGAGATTTCCAACGAGAGAACTGGTTGCTTGACACTGAGCATTACTGGAAGAAAGTTGGACGAATGGAATTCACGAGACTTACTGAATTTACAGAAAAAGCTGAGTTTCTATGGGTTAACGGTAATAACACTTATCACGGCTTAAACGACAAGATCCCTCTTTCTTTGGCAAAAAGCCTTGAGAGTTCTCTGTGTCTTATTCAGGTTGATCGGGTACAACTTTCGGTATTTAAACCGGGAAAGGCATTTAATGATCCAAAGCGTCGTGTGCAGGGACGTTTCAAGTATAATAATGTTGTTTACAAACTGTGGGTTACGGACCCCAGCATTGAGAGAGCCTATCTGGCAAAGCCAGACGGCAATTACGAAATTGAAGAGAGCTATTTAACAATCAGTCTTGGCGAGGCATTCAACGACGCATGCTATAAATTGATCGCCTCAATAATACATTGCAAATCAGGAGGTTAACTATGGGTGCAGGAAGGCAGCCATTTTTTACCGTGGGCTACTCAAATCATTCACTACAAGAATTTGTCGTACTTTTGAAGAAGCATGGAATCAGCGCAGTGGCTGATGTGCGGTCAGAACCATACAGCCGATTTAATCCCCAATTCAACCGAGAGACTCTATCAAAGGAGCTAAAGTTACATGGAATTGAATACGTGTTTATGGGGCGAGAACTTGGAGCACGCAGTGAGGATTCGGCATGCTATGAAGATGGCCGTGTTCAGTATGAGCTTTTAGCGCGCACTCCCTTGTTTCTGGAGGGGATTGACCGATTATTACACGGCGCATCTAAGTACAAAATTACCTTAATGTGCGCAGAGAAGGATCCAATTCAGTGTCACAGAGCATTGCTAGTTGCACGTAAGATTTTTGAGTTGGGAATCCCAGTATTTCATATAATAAATGAGGATGGGAATATTGAAAGTCACCAAGAGCTGGAAGCTCGCCTTCTTGCCACTTGTAGACTTCCAGAAGAAGATTTTTTCAATAGTCGAGAAGACTTCATATCACAAGCTTATTTGATTCAAGGCAATCGCATTGCGTTTCAGGACAAAGCCATGAAGCAGGAAAAGCGAATTCAGACATCATGAAGATTTACACTATTGGTTTCACGAAAAAAAGTGCAGAGAAGTTTTTTACACTTCTACGCAAGCCAAATCTAGTCCGGATTGTAGACATTCGGTTGAACAATTCCTCTCAGTTATCTGGATTTGCAAAAATGAATGATCTGAAATTTTTTCTTCGTAAAATTAACGATATTGATTACGTGTACATGCCGGAATTAGCTCCAACAAAGGAAATGCTCGATGCATATAAGAAGAATGGTGGAGATTGGGCCGCATACGAGAAACAATTCCTAGAATTAATGGCTGCCCGGCGGGTTGAAGAAAAGTTGGATAAAAACCTTTTAGACGGTGCATGCTTGCTTTGCAGTGAGCCAACGCCTGAACACTGCCATAGACGATTGGTAGCAGATTACTTGAACGATAAATGGGATGACGTGGAAATACAGCATCTATGAAGGCCTATTCGGATAAGAGAGGCTTTCCTCACCCCACACAATTTACGGCATTTGGGTCCATATTGTGTGGTTGATAGAGATTGCCGCGTTATATTCAGCAATTAGCCATCACACTTGGTCAATGCTAGTTCTCGTTTCAAACCGTAATTTTTCGAAGGCTACTCGATTACAAAACTCTTACAATAGCTTTATATCTATTCATTAAAAATTCGGAAAAAATTCGGATACATCGATCTTAATAGCGTTTCATAATTGATACTATCGGCATCATCATAACTGAACCTCCACGAAGTTCAGGCCCCGGTGACTTTCGCAGATCTGCGAACGGGCGGCGCCGGAAGCCCTGAGATTGATAGCCGCCTCTTTCTACCAGTAGTCATGAAGGACGACAAAGCGTTCTTCCTGATACTGAATGACCTTATTCCTGATTTTGCTTTGTTGAAAGAACATCTTTAATTAACCATAGGAGACTTTTATGGGTGTAATATCTAAAAATAGGATATTTCCACATTACAATCAAAGAGCGACTTTCCTTAAGCAATAGAGGGAAACCATTCATGAAAAAGATCAGACCAACTATTTTATTGCCATTTCTGTTTGTTTTAGTAATTTCCTGGGGATGTTCAGGTAATAGGAATGTTGTACCACCTGTTTTTGGTTCTTCTAAATGGGTGGAATACGAGACGAATATTTATGGGGGTAATTATTCCTATAGCAAGGAAACTATCGAACACAGGACAAAGACTGTGGTTCAAGTTTGGAATAGAGTGGTTTACTCTGCTGAAGGCAGAGAGAGATATATTCAGGATATGAAAGACAATGGAATATCTACTGACGGATATGAAAACCTGTCAGAGACACATCGTCTGAATGAAATAGACTGTAAGAAAGGAATGTACAATATTGTATCTATAGTCGATTATGATAGAAACGGAAAAATATTGTTCAGTGATTCATACAAAAAAAGTGAGTGGAATAATATACGTTTTGGTTCAATGATGGACAAATTACGGAAAAAAGTATGTAAATAATCCTTCCCTGACAATCGGGAAAGAGAGGGGAATCATGATTGATTACACTGCAATTGACAATAGTCCCGAGTTGATGTCCTTTGTCTTTTATCAGCGCAAGGGTGTTGACGACTGTCCGCCCTTTGCATCGGATCTGCTGATCAAAGTCGATGGCGACATTGCCGTTTCCTGCCGCTTTTATTCCCAGGATTTGGATAATCCCTGGATTCTCTACTTTCATGGCAATGGGGAAATTGTCAGCGATTACGATACCATTGCGCTGTTTTATCTGCAGATGAAACTCAATCTGGTTGTGGCTGATTACCGCGGGTACGGCATCAGCTCCGGAACGCCCTCGCTCATGAATATCTTGAAGGATAGTCACTTGATTTTCTCCGGAGTCCGCGATGAGCTTGCCCGCCGGGGATATGCGAAAAAGCCCTGGCTAATGGGCAGATCACTGGGAAGCCTTTCCGCCCTTGAACTTGCCGCTTCCCATCCCGGAGAGATTCAGGGAATTATCGTGGAAAGCGGCTTCATGAGCATCGTTCCGATTTTGCGGCATCTTTTTCTTCCATTGCCTCCGGACGAAGGAAGTCTCGAACGGATCGAGAAGGAGGCCTGGGAACAGACGGGACGAATATCTCTGCCCGCGCTGGTGATCCACGGCGAGTCGGACGTTCTGGTTCCTCTTCAGGAAGCCCGTAACCTTTACGAAGCCCTGAAGTCGCCGGACAAACGCATTCTGATTATCCCGAATGCCGATCACAACACTGTTATCTTTGCCCATCCCCATCTGTATTTCGGCATGATTGCGGAATTCGTCGGCAGGACTGGGGAGCCGGAGCGAGAAGATTGCTCCTCGCTGTTGAGGTAGAGACGGTAATAAAGAATAATCGGCCATTTGCCGATGTGAACTTTATTTAAAAGGAGGTGTTTGAACATGGCTGATAAAGAAAGAGAAAAAATTCTGTCACTTATACAAGAGCCTCCCGCCAATATCGCCGATTTTATGACCGCTTTTGATATCGTTGCCGACGGGATCGAATACGCCATTCAATCCTTCCTGACAACCGATGAAGAAAAGGCCCTTTTACGGCAATTGCTGAATCGCCTGAACGGCGACCGTGACAATATTATTTTTGAAAACTATATACTCGGTTCAACCTCTCCCAAGTGCTTCTCCTGAACTTGAGCCACAGTCGCTTATCCTGAGAGTCCCCTGAGGTGAAACTTTTCCCCCCGCCCTGAGAGTTGGTTGGGATTATTTTTGAACTCATTTTTCTGTGTTGCCTGTTGATAGGAGATACGAATGTTTGAACAACTTGAGAAGATAAACACGCCTCCGGAACCGTTTGAGTTTTATACGGCTGCCGATTTGTGGACGAATGAGCATACTTCGGAGCGGATGTTGAGGTTTCACCTGGACGAAGAAGTCGAATTTTATGCGGATGTTGCCGGTACGCCATTCAGACCGGAAAGCAAAGAATTTGCTGTTGTTACGACGAAGATATAGCAGCAGATAGAGCCGATGAAGTGGGCATTGAGCAGTTCTTTAACAGCTTTGCCCTGATTTTACCGGACCTTGGCCCAGCTGAGGGTTGGGCTTCTTTCATCTCGATTGTCACCGAAAAAAAAGTTTTATGCTGAAAACTCAAGTTTCAACCCTGGATGATTTTAGTCAATGGCTCCGACTGGCGAAAGAAATTGAGCCATTGTTCGGTCCCATGGTGGAAGATCCCCGTTTTCATGAAAGTTTAAGACGCGCGATTGCAGCCAAGGAAGCGTTCTGCATCAGGAATTTAGACAGAGACAAGAAAGAGACATTACAGGGCGGCATCATTATTTCCCGAAAGCAAAATGAGATCCTCTGGTTTGCCGTGGCCGAGAAGAACCGCAGGCAGGGGATCGGAAAAGCCCTGCTGGAAGAGGCGATCAGGCAATTGGATGCAGGCAGACCCATGATAGTGACGACTTTTGCTGAATCGGTGGAAATGGGATTTCCGGCAAGAAAACTATACCAGCTGTATAGCTTCAACGATTATCTGCCGGGTGACCTGAATCCGGCGGGGATTCCGACAGTTATCATGATTCGGTTCAATAAATAATTACGGGCGGTAAAGAGGAGATTACCATGAGAGATGTGGACTACATGAGCGTTGCAGAGGATACGATAAGTAAGATCAAGAGAGGCGCTTTCCTGACTGTGAAATCCGGAAATGGACTTAATACGATGACCATCGGTTGGGCCACTTTAGGATTTATCTGGAACAAACCGATAATGATGGTGGCGGTGCGGCCCAGCCGGCACACCTTTGGGATTCTTGAGGCGGCCAAGGATTTTACGGTTACGGTTCCAACGGGCGACATGCACAAAGAAACCGTTTTTTGCGGCTCGAAATCCGGTCGGGATGTGAATAAGTTCGCGGCGTGCAACCTGGAGATTATCGATGGCCGTCAGGTCGCCTCACCGGTGATTAAAATAGAAGGGCGTCATTATGAATGCAGGATCGTCCATAAGTGTGCCATGGACAAGACTCATCTTGACAAGGATTATAAGGCTTCCTTTTATCCCGACGGGGATTATCATACTTTTTATTTTGGTGAAATCCTGGCTTGCTACGAAACGGAGTGATCTTAAAGGTCCAAAGGAAGTCAGCTATTATAGCGGTATTCAGCAAACGGCCCGCTTTGGGGCCGTCAATATTTTTTACTATTGATTATTCCGGCATTTCCGCCTTGACGGCAACCGTTTCGAATCCCTGTTTGTCATGTCTGATTTTCATACCTGTGACCTTGAGCCCGGTCTTGTTTTCAAAATCTATTATTTTCTGGGACAGTGCCATGGCCAGGCGTTTTTTCTCATTTGCCAATTCTTCTTTTGCCCAATGCTTTTGAACTATCTTTTCCAAACTCACGCGTCTGTATGCTTGAATTTCCCGCTGCACGGGATGCGCGATCAGAAATTCAAGCATCCTGTCCAATCTGTTAGTTTCGCCTTGCATACTTTTTTCGTCCTGGTCCCTCAGTTTTTATTTTTTGGATTTCAAGAAGCAGGCCAAACAGATTTTGTTTGTTAATGATGGGTTTTTTTTAGTGGTTATGGTACAAAAGAGGTAACGCAGTTACTTGGGAGATCGGGAGAATGAAAAATCTTCTGTTGGCTGTTTCAATTCTGTTCCTGATGGGTTGTGCCAGCGGTCCCGTTCTTTATCCCAATGCCCACCTCAAAGAGGTCGGTGAAGTGCAGGCCCAAAAGGATGTTGCGGAATGTGAAGTCCTGGCTGATCAGTACGTCAAATCCGACGCAGGTATTGAGGCGGCCAGAAGTACGGCCATCGGCGGAGCGGGAGGCGCCGTAGTCGGGGGAGCTGTGGGGGCAGTGACAGGAAACCTGGGGCGAGGCATAGGAGTAGGCGCTGCTGCCGGCGCCGCGTCTGGTCTGGTGCATGGCATCATCAAAGCCTCGGAACCAAGTCCTGTTTTCAAAAATTTCATGATTCGGTGTCTACAGGAAAGAGGATATGAGGTTATCGGATGGCAATGAAATTTGAAAATAAGGTTGTCTTTATCACGGGAGGAACAAGAGGTCTTGGGCGAGCGATGGCGGCGGCTTTTCTCGATGAAGGGGCCGCCGTTGCAGTAAACGGGCGAAATCGCGATGCAGCTGCAAAATTTGAAGAGGAATTCAAGGGGCGGCGGATTCTTGTTTTCAATAATGATATTGCCGATTATGACGCAATGGAGAAAACGGCGTCAGACGTCGTCGACGCCTGGGGCAAGGTAGATATCCTCGTCAATAATGCCGGTATCGTCAACCCTCTCGCTCCTTCGGAAAAGATTAAGAAGGATGATTTCGACAAGGTCATCGACGTAAACCTGAAGGGTACATTCTATGCGACGCAGGCCTTCGGGAAAAAGATGATTGCTCAGAAGTCCGGCCGGATCATCAATATGGCTTCACAGGTAGCACTCTTCGGGGAAAAAGGATTCCTTCCCTATGCCATAAGCAAATCCGCCTTAATTGCCATGGCCAGGGGACTTTCGTATGAATGGTCAAAATATGGCGTCACTATCTGCACTCTGGCACCCGGATTCATCAAAGGCGGCATGAATGAAGGTCTCATCAAAAAAGAGGTCTTTGTCGATTATCTGTCCGGCAGAAACCCCATTGGAAGAATGGGAACCGTTGACGAAGTTGTTGCGACGATTCTTTTTCTTGCCTCTGATATGGCACAGTACATTAACGGGGAAACGATCGTGATGGATGGCGGCATGTCGGGTTATATTCAGGAAGGACTTCTCGATTTCATCGGCAAAGCCGCTAAAGGCTGATAAATATACATTTCCGACGTATCTAATCAACACTTCTTCTTTCCAGTTAGGTAGTTGAGTCGATAATTGGTGAACTTGTAAAAACAAAAAAGGCCGGATCAGATAGATCCTGACCTGACACCCTTTAAAAGACTACGACGAAAACATTATCATTTACTCTTATCAATCCATTCATTTCTTTAGCCTAGAAGCCGGTTTAAGGGCGAGGTTTTTCCAGGAAACATATATTTTAAAAACTTCGGGAAGGAGGCTGTTATGAATGACAAGAATGCTACAAAGATTTGCGGGGCAATTTTGTTAGGCGGGTTGATAGGGGCGGCAATAGCGCTTCTTTCCGCACCCAAGTCTGGACGTGAAACGAGGAAAGATATTGCAAGAGCCATGCGTCGTGCAAAAAACAGCACAGTCGATTTAATTGAGGACACAATCGACGACGTAAATGACCTAGTGAATGATTTGAGAGACAAAGCGGCAGATATTGTTGATCAGGGAGCGGAGCTGTCAGACAAGGTAAAGAAAGAGATAGTGGCGACGCTCGAACAGGGACAGAAGGCAATAGAAAAGCAGAAGCAGAAGTTCACTGAAATCATCGGGCTATAATGTTTTAAAATAAGGAGGGCGACGATGATTATTCCGCTACAGATTACCGGCCATGGCGTTGAACTCAGTGAAGAAATGAGAGAAGAAATTACCGAAAGGGCGAATAGGCTTGACAGATTTTATGACCGGATTATGCGCTGCAGAGTAGTGGTGGACGAGCCGAAACGGCATCCCCACGAAGGGAAGTTGTATAGCGTTCATATCATAATGACCGTTCCCGGAGGAGAAATAGTGACTAAACGGGAACAGAATAATGATCTCTGGGTGGCCATGCGGAATTCTTTTAACGCGGCTCAACGGAAACTGGAAGATTTTTCCCGCGAGCAGCGCGGAGATGTCAAAAGTCATGAACCACAGCCGCGAGGACGCATCAGCGCCTTGTTTCCGGAAGAGGGATATGGATTCCTCGTTTCTACTGAGGGATATGATGTCTATTTCCATGAAAATAGCGTGGTGAACAGGGATTTTGAAAAGCTTGAGGTGGGGATGGAGGTTAGCTTTTCAGAGGAGATGGGAGACAAGGGGCCACAGGCAAGTTCCGTGATAGTCCTTTAGGAGACTTTATGCTGCAATGGAATGCCATTGTTTGCGTCCATGAGCACGGCTGGAGAACGGCCTTTGAAAAACTGGGGGATTACGGGATTCTGACCAAAACCTCCTTTCTCAATGTGCTGTTCATGAAGGCCGAGGACATGCAAATGCTTCTCAATAGGCTCAGGAAAGATATGGAGGATGATCCCGCATCCTGGTCTTTCCTTTCGCGGTTGATTCCGGTTACAAATACCTTCACCTTTCAGTCGCCTGAGGAATTTGAGAAACGGGCAAAAGAAGTAGTCCTGAACTGGGTTCCGAAAATGGCCGGCTGCAGCTTTCACGTGAGAATGAGGCGGCGCGGGTTTAAAGGTAAACTGTCAAGTCAGGATGAAGAGGGCTTCCTCGATGGCTTTCTTCTGGAAGCCCTCGAAAAGACCGGTAAGCCGGGGCATATTTCGTTTGATGATCCGGATGCCATAATTGCCGTTGAAACAGTTGGTTCATGGGCCGGTCTTTCACTCTGGAACCGGGAAGATCTACACCGCTATCCCTTTATCAGACTGGATTGAGCAACCGTTGAAAATCTTTGCCAGGAGAGGATATGGCGCTTCGAAAGAAATGTCGGACGATTCGCTGCGGGCTTTTCCCCCTGTGTTATTTTGTCTGCATATTTATACTTCCGTCCCTTTTTGCCACGGCAGGAGAACTTTCAACATCGGCATCAGACAAAACTCCGCCTGTGACTGAAATTGCTTTAAATTTGAACGATTCAACTATTTGGGATTCCGGTGTCGGTGAAGGATTTAGGGCCGGAACACAGAACCTGGGCGTCAACGCAGGGATTGCTTACGGGGTAACGATATTGGGCAGTGAAGAACGCCACCATCTTGCGCTGTTATCAGTTTCTTACGGCCGGATTATTGGCGGGGTGAAAGGGACAGACAGCTGGTTTCGAGGAAACTGGGAATTGCGGGGAGAGATATTCGGCGGAGGGCAGTTCAATTCGGAAAGCAGTTGGCTCGTAGGCTTTACGCCGCATGTGCGATATCATTTTGCCACCGGTTCACCGTGGGTTCCTTATGTTGATCTTGGTGTGGGAGCTACCTTAACGGGCATCCGTGAACCTGATTTGGGTGGATCCTTTCAGTTCAACCTGCAGGGGAGCGTCGGCGTAAATTATTTTTTTAAAGACGGTTTGGCGATCAATCTGGAGGGGCGCTATATCCATCTTTCGTCGGCAGGTATCTTTGAACCTAACAATGGAGTGAACTCGACGGGAATCTTCTTTGGCGTCAGCAAATTTTTCTGATTTCCGAAATGTGATAAGGAATAAAATCCAGTGGAATCAAGAGCGGGGTTGATAAGGACAATTTTTCTATTTCATTCAAAATTGTTCCGTTTCCGTAATTGAATTGTCATTCAAAATGTGTATAAAGTCATGAAAAGTTGAAAAGAACTAAGTATGATATTTACCGTTTTGCGATAAATCACCATGGAAGATAAGAAGAAACTTATAAATGCCTCAATTATTCTGCCGCTGGCAATTGCGATCATTCTATTTTATTTTTCTCCCTACATTGCCGTCTATCGTATGAAAAAAGCCGCTGAGCAAGAAGATCTTTTCACACTTTCCGAGTATATAAATTTCCCCGCAGTCAAGGAAAGTCTGCGGGAATATTATCGCTAT
>MVQR01000042.1 GCA_002067815.1 Syntrophus sp. PtaB.Bin001
CGCCTACCTTGTGAATCGGACACCCAAATACGGCACCGAAAACCCGATCGCCGTCAAGAACTCGCAGAATCTGCTTCGATTCCTGTACGAGACCTACCAGGGGTACACGAACTACCGGGGCGGCAAATACCGCCCCGCCTACTGGACCATGACCAACCATGCGGGTCAGGGCAAGCTCTCCGGGGCGCTTCCCAATGGAAGAAAGGCCTACCGAATCTTTGCCAGTGGCATCACCCCGGTATCGCAGGCCGCAGCGGAACTCGCCCCATGCCTCAACACCGTGGGAGGAATCAACGTACTCCACATCCCGGGAGGAGAGGCCTTTAACCTCAAGTATTCCGCCATTCAGGACAAAGATGACCTGCAGAAGTTCAGCCAGGCGATCGACGCGTATTTCCGCAAGGGCGGCCTCCATATCCAGTTCAACATCATGTCTTACGAAACCCTGATCGACGCCAAAGCCCATCCGGAAAAATACCCGGAACTCCTGGTTCGGGTTTCGGGATATTCGGCCTATTTCAAGGACCTCAACGACGCCATGAAAGACGAGATCATCACCCGTACCGCCTACGACCTGAAAACCGGGAAATCAGCAACATTCCCTGAAGCTCAGCAAGACATGCTGCCTTCGGCATAAAACGGCCGATTCTCGCCGGGACCTTGTAATTCCGATTCCAGATCAAAGATGATATCAAGGCGGCGAGGCAGAGGCGACGCAGGCATACACAGACGTATGTCGAGAAGCCGATAACGCAGCCAACGTAGATAGCGCTTGATATGGAATCGGAACAATAATCTGTTCAAAGGAGAATGTATGCCGGACAAAGCAATCCTCAAAGCCGCGATGAAGAAATTTTCGGACTGCCTTTCTTCGGAATTAGCCGAAGATTTCCTGATGCTCCTGCTCAACCTGATGTCGGTCGTTTTCCTAATCGACCGGGACTTTCGGAAGAACATCGAACGGTTCAACGGTCGCTATCTCTTCAAAAGCAAAGACGGCCGATTGACCGTGGCGGCCCTGTTTGAGAACGACCGCCTGAAGGTGAAAGAAAAAGAGATCCCCGATGCGGATATCACCATCTTTTTTAAGGACGGCAAGGCGCTCATGAATTATCTTTTAAGCCCAAAGCCCGACATTCTCGGCTCCATCCTGAAACAGGAGGTATCGCTGGACGGCAACCTCAACTATCTCTACAAGTTTGCCTTTATGGCAAAACGGCTGCAATTGATGGCCACCATGGCAATCTGATCTAAGCGGATGACGGAGCCGCCTCCCCTCATCTTCGCTATCCATCGCTTCGCCCTTGACGACGGACCGGGAATCCGAACGACGGTCTTCCTGAAGGGTTGCCCCTTGTCGTGCATCTGGTGTCACAACCCCGAATCGATGAGTCCCGGGCGGCAGATGGCCGTTTATCCGGACCTGTGCATCCTTTGCGGCTCTTGCCGCCTGGTCTGCCCGGAAGAGGCCCTTTCAGCATCGCCGGTCCTGCAGATAGACCGTAATCTTTGCAACGCCTGCGGCCTGTGTGCGGAAAACTGCCCGACAACAGCGATTCGAGCGATAGGGAAAGAATATCCCCTCGATGAGCTGCTGGAAATTCTCCGGCGGGATCAACACTTCTACGAAGCTTCCGGCGGCGGAGTCACGTTCTCCGGCGGGGAGCCGACGCTTCACCTGAATTACCTCGGCGATGCGCTCAAGGAGCTTAAGAAGGAAGCCATTTCAACGGCCATCCAGACCTGCGGGATTTTCAATTATGAAGATTTTTCGCAGAAGGTCCTTCCCTACGTGGATCTCATCATGTTCGACCTGAAGTTCATCGATCCGGCACGACACCGGCGATATACCGGGAAGGATAATGCCGTCATCCTGGAAAATTTCCGGTGTTTGGCGAAAGAGGCCGGCAACAGGGTCCTGCCGCGGGTTCCCCTGGTACCGGGACGAACCGCAACAAAGGACAACCTGCGAAAGATCGCTTCGTTCCTTGCCGACCTGGGATACAAACGGTGCGATCTTCTTACTTACAACCCGGCAGGAATTGAAAAAAGGCGGGCCATAGGGCTGAAATCATCTTTGAGCCTCCCGGATTCGCCGCTCGGAAGGGAGGAGGAAGAGAAACTTCGCAAATATTTCCGGGAGCAACTTTCAAAATACATCGGCACTGCTGCTTAAATCGGGATGATATCCCGCTGACATTAAATTTAAAGAAAGGACAAACATGCAGATCGATTTTCACCATGCGGTAACTTACGTAACAGCTCGATTGGCCGGCTTTCCGCACAAGGATGCGGACATAATCGCCTATGCAGCCCAGTATGTGGATGACGCGACAAACAGCGGCATCGTCCGTTTCGACAACAGGGCGCTCTACGAAAGAACCAGTTCGGCTCACAAGACCATAGATCCCGACAATCTCGACCTCCTCGACAATCAGAAGGTCTGGATGCCCTTCCATTTTCTTCCCGGCAACGGAACAGTCAAAGCGGGAAAGAATCCAAAGGGAACATTTATCCAGAAACTTGTCACACTGCCCGGCAGCCCGATCGCCCAGGAAATGGTGCGGACCGTGGTACTCGACAGCGACAAGCCCTACTCGCTGCACAGGCTCGGGATTACCATGCACGTTTATGCAGATACCTGGGCTCATCAGGGATTTGCCGGTGTCCTGCATGAGATCAACGAAATAAGCGATTTGGAAGAGATCGGCAACACCGAAGTCTTCGAGAATGGCTTGCAGGAATTTATCAGTAATATCTTCGCTAAAACAGTCAAGATCTTCGGGAAAACCACTCCTCCTCTCGGGCATGGCCAGGCCAATATTTTCCCCGACATGCCCTTTCTTTCCTGGAAATACAAAAACGGTCTGGGAGAGGTCATCGAACGGGACAACACGGACGACTTCTGCAAGGCCGCTGACGCCCTTTGCCGGGCCATGCAGGAATACCGCCGCCACAAAACGCCGACGGTGGAGGTAAGCGGCATCGGCGCTGAAGACATGAAAAAGATCCGGACGCTTTTTACCGATCTGAAAAATAAGGACGGCTATGAACGTCATGCCGAATGGCTGCAGGCCATCAACGGCAAACGGGGGAAAAGTTTCAGTTTCGGCAAGGCGGCCCTCTCTTATGATGAAAAGGGGGCAAATTCCTGGAAGGCCCAGGCGCTGGGCGATGCGGAAGATCACAACGGGCTTCATGCATACGCCTATCAGGATTCATTTCTGTCCAGTAACTGGAAGCTGTTCCATGACGCCCTGCAGCTCCACCGCATAACGGTGTGCCACGACATACTTCCCAAATACGGCATCTGTGCGGCATAAACCGGCAACCCGCGCAATTCCACTGTGCAGGATTGAACGCAGCATAAAGATTTCTCGAAAATATAAAATTGAAAAGGAGGCAAAGTTTATGGCGGAAACGAAACTCATTAGGGGGATGGGATGGCGACCGGACTATCCCGATTTTCGGGATTACACGGCGGAAAGCGATGAGGTGAGCCCCAAGCAGAAAACCCAGGGACAGAAGGATTCCCTCAAGGCCATGTTCACCAAAATGGGACTGGTGAAACCTTCCAAGGCCAAACTGCCGGTGGAAAAAGATCTGCGCGAGTGGTGCTCCCCCGTCGAGGATCAGGAGGAGCTCGGTTCCTGCACCGCCAACGCGGGGGTCGCCATCGTGGAGTACTTTGAAAGGCGCGCCTTCGGCAAGCACATCGACGCATCACGCCTTTTCCTGTACAAGGTGACACGAAACCTGATGAAGGAAAAGGGCGACACGGGCGCCTACCTGCGCTCAACCATGGGAGCCCTGGCGCTCTTCGGCGTTCCGCCTGAGGAATACTGGCCTTACAGGACCAAGGATTTTGACGTCGAACCGCCGGCCTTCTGCTACGGGTTTGCCCAGAACTACCAGGCGATCAAATACTATCGCCTCGATCCGTCCGGAACGTCGCCGGATGTCCTACTCAGCCGGATCAAAACAAACCTGTCCGCGGGCCTTCCGTCCATGTTCGGATTTTCCGTCTATTCGTCCATTGCCCAGGCCGATGACAATGGCGGCAGGATTCCCTTTCCCACTCGCGGAGAGAAACTTGAGGGCGGCCACGCCGTTGTCGCCGTGGGTTACAATGACGGGATGACGATAAAAAATGCCAGCAAGAATGGAATCGAAACGACCGGCGCCCTCCTGATCCGGAACTCCTGGGGCAAGGGATGGGGCGACGGGGGTTATGGATGGCTGCCCTATGACTACGTAAAGAACGGGCTGGCCGAAGACTGGTGGTCCGTGATCAAGAATGAATGGGTGGAAACAGGGGCATTCAAACCGTAACCCGGGATACATCAGGAGGTCCGGATCGAGAATGCTTTTCTTCCCGGTCCGGACTGCCGGCATCCCAAACATGAGATAACGCCCGGGAAAGAACCTGCAAAAATAATTGGAGAAGGAAAAATGTCGGAAAAGAGCCGTGGGGAAATGATTCTTGAGACGATCAAGGTGATGATCTGGCCTTTGCTGATCGTGATCGGCGTTATCTGGCTGGGAGGCGATTTCAAGGACATGCTCAAGAGCCGGACCTTCAAGATCGGCGGAGTGCTTGAGGTAGGCGAGAGAGTGACCGTTCTCCAGGGCACGCTGCAGGATGAACTCCTCAGCCAGAAAGATTCTCTCCATAAGATCCTCGCCCATTCCAACGATCCCGCCAAGGTCCATGACTTTGCCACGGAAGCCTTGAACAGGATAGAAAAGGCGCAGGCAGGAGTTAAAAAGGACATCCAGGAAATCAAGCAGACCATCCCTCAGGCTCTGCCGGCGGAATCGGGAAAATCACTGGAACAGCCGGGCCGGCAGGATTCGAATGCGGGAACTCCCAGAACGGCCAAGGATTGGGAAATCCAGGGGTTCAAGCATCTCGTCTCCCGGAATGTCACCTCCTCCATTCAGGCCTTTTCGGAGGCGGAGAAGATCTGGCCGGATTATCACAATGTGGCGGAAATCCGGCAACTCCTCGTCAGGAAAAAAGAAGCGCTGGAGAGCAAAGAAAGTCCCGCGTGGAAGGAAGTGTGCCGGAAAATCCTGAACGACTACTCCTGGGGGATGCCCTCGGACGTTCGACAGGAAATACAGAGGTACGTTTCCCAATGATCCAAAGCAGGGAAGATGATGAGGGGCAATCGATGATTTCCTTGAAAAGAAAAGAGGACCCTTGATATTGAATCAAGGGTCCTCTTTTCTTAGAAAGATCAAGCGGTTTTCCCGCTCTGATCCGGCCTTATGCCCTAGGCAGAAATCTTATTTCTGAAGCCTTTTCCTGATCCCGATGAGACCGACAAGCCCGGGACCGAGAAGCAGCAGAGCGCTCGGAAGTGGCACGGTGGTAGCCGTGAAGGTGGAATCTCCGGCCAGGTCCAGATGAAAAGTTCCGGAACCGGTGGCAAAGGTCAGATCGTTCCGATAAAAGGTCGATCCTGTCTGAGGACCAATTGCGGTTGTCAGGTCATAGGATGCAAAGGCGCTGTGCAGGGTATCCAGTATCGACCCCCCGGCCATATTGTCGCCAAATCCAACCGCTGCCGCGGGAGTCCAGCCTTGATTCACGAAAACAAAGGCATTTGTCAAGGTATCGCTTCCCACGCCCGCGACGGAAACCGTAGCGGTCCCGACAGAGTTCGTGAAAAATCCAGCGCTCCCCGTTACGGTTGATGTGTCGCCTACAAAGGTTATTGTCACAAGACGATCAAAAAAAGAGCTGCCATCCAAGGAACCGGAGCCGATCGCCTGTTCCATATACGTGATGGGTGCCGCAAATGTCGGCAGGGATGACCCAAGAACCAGGCCGACGGCCAACAACAGTGCCAAACAAAAATGACGCAAAGAATGTTTCCTCATTTAACCCTCCCCTGTGCTGATATTTTTTTTCATGTTAAATTAATCACCCTCAATTGTCTTCATGCGACTGCGTTTTTTAGATTGGAATGAAGTTCCAAGCATCCCTCCTCCCGTCTTGTCAATAAAGTCCTGATGTCAAATATTTCTCTTCACAAACCTTACATGGCAATACATACACGAATAATTTTTTTATTCAATCAGGGTATTCCCTGATTTCTTGCCTCCAAATAACTTAGACAAAGAAGGCACGGAGTTTCGGCTGCATGGCGCGATATGAAAAGATCACAGGGATTCATTTGGCGAAATTTTCTTCTTTTATCTTGACTTTCAACTTTTAACCCATCAAAATGACTCCGCGCATTCGCGTAAAATTTAAAAAAAGGTGGAGGTTACTATGGGAAAACTGGTACGTAGTCTGTTGTTGGTGGGTATTTTCATCTTTGCAGTTGCGTTCGTTGCCAATGCCGCAACATTGGACGAGGCGAAAGCCATGGCTCAGAATGCCGCAGCCTTTGCGAAAGCCAACGGAAAGGATAAGGCGGCGGCGGAATTCGGCAACCCCAAGGGCCAATTTACAAAGGGCGAGCTTTATATCACCTTTGTCGATTTCAACGGAGTCGTCCTGATGCATGGCGCAAATCCGGCGCTGGCGGGGAAGAACCTTCTGGAATCGAAAGATCCCGTCACGGGCAAGTTCTTTGTGAAAGAGCAGATTGAAGTCGCCAAAACCCAGGGCGGCGGCTGGACAAGCTACAACTGGACGAATCCGGCCACGAAAGCGATGCAGATGAAAAAATCCTGGGTTCAGAAAGTAGACGGAATGGACGCCTATGTTGTCTGTGGCATTTTCCAATAAGGCGATTTTTTATCCGCTTCATCAAAAGGCGATTCGTTCGCCCCGGAACCTTAACAGGGATCTTTGACCTGCCAGACCTGAATTGAAGATCCCTGCGGCAAAGGAAGAACATAAAAACAGGGGCTCAGCCGGATAAGGCTGAACCCCCTGTTTTTTTCGGACTCCGTCACGGGTGGCGCAAAGCGGCCCCATCGAGACGTTCATCATACAGCCAAGGCGCCGCCTTCTCCTCGGTTAAGCTGTTTTAATCAATAGTTCTCGCAAAAGAGCTCGTAATAAGCCTGCTCATGGTCACAGGCAGGACATGTATCAGGTGCTTCGACACCCTCGCTGATATAGCCGCAATTCCTGCAACGCCATTTCACGGCGGCGTCCTTCTTGAAAACCTTTCCTTCCTTGACATTGGCCAGAAGCTTCCGGTAACGGGTCTCGTGGCCGGTCTCCGCCTTGGCGATCTCTCTCCATACTTTTGCGATTTCCGGGAATCCCTCTTCATCGGCAACCTTGGCGAATGCGGGATAGAGTTCCGACCACTCTTCATATTCTCCATCGGCAGCCGCGGCAAGGTTTTCAGCCGTTGAACCAATCACCCCCGCGGGATAGGCCGCTGTAATTTCCACGATTCCACCTTCTAGAAATTTGAAGAACCGCTTTGCATGCTCCTTCTCATTGTCGGCCGTATCGGAGAAGAGGAAGGATATCTGCTCGTAGCCGTCCTTCTTAGCCTGAGATGCAAAATAGGTGTAGCGATTTCTCGCCTGCGATTCACCGGCGAATGATTTGAGCAGATTCTGTTCCGTCTTCGTTCCTTTCAACGATGCCATGATGATTCCTCCTTGTATGAAATGAATTTGATATCTTGCGCCTGGCATTGCGCCCGGGACAAATTTCTGTTTTTTTCGTCTCCACCGGACTTGTCCGGTCTTTTCCGAAACACCATCACATTGGACCGGCCTTTTCAGCCTTTCCATTTCTGCGCGACACCACCCGTCGCCCCTTGGCTCCAATCTTTCTGCATTCCGGACAGACCCCATAAAAATCGACCTGATTGGCCGAGATCTCAAAACCCTTCAACTCGACCTCCGGGACTCTCAGGTCAAACTCCACATAAATATCCTCGATCTTCCTGCACTCGGTGCAGATGAGGTGATGATGGCGCACCGTGTCCGGATCATACCGTCTCTTGCCGCCGTCGATGGCCAGTTCCAGGACGTGCTCCCTGTCCTTGAGGGCCTTGAGCGTATTGTACACCGTGGCGAAGGACATGGTCGGGAACTTTTCCGACACGGCCGCATAGATATCGGCGGCGGAAGGATGTTCCCTGTTGTCTTTCAGATATTCAAGAATGGCCAGACGCTGCGGGGTCAGCTTTAGACCGATGGATTTATATTCTCGCATGATTTCTTAATTAGAACGTTTATTACTTTAGAATCTTTCCAAAAGATATCTGACGATGGACCTTTCGTCAAGATATTTTTTTCAAAAAATGAGAACGCTTTTCCAAAGAACCTGTTCCACTCTAAAAAATCCAATAGTTAGGGGAAAATATTTGCTTTATCCTTGATAATCGTCTAAATAACGATGCACCTTATCCTTGGCTGTGCGTTGATATGCCGGTGGGCAATACCGTATGCTTCCGGAAAAATGGAATGGTCCTCGCGGAACAGGCGCCAAGATTCTCCAACATCCACCACTGACTTGCAGTCATACGATCATAAGACAGGCTGAACATGAACAATCCCTTTTTCGAGCACCCCGTTCTCAACTCTCCTTATTTCTATCCGGCACATCACTGGGAGCTTGACGACCAGGGCCAGCCCACCAGGAAAATGATCGAAAACCGCCGCCGGGCGGAATTCATCACCCCGATCCCCAAACCAGAAAAGGGAAAGGGCTCGTCAGGACAGCAGTCCCTCATTATCGATGAAGGAAAGGGGCTTTCTTCCCAGAGCCGGCCGTACGACCCCACGCCGAAGGACGCTATCTCGAAGGAAATGAGGAAACGGGAGACCAGAAGCGGGCGGCGATCTTCATCGGCACCCTCTCCCGCCCCTTCGAAAAGCCCCGCTCCGGCCGTAGCGCCGTGAAGGTGATCAATCATCTGGGAGACGAGGTCATGAAGGTTTTCCGGGTATAGATATGGTTTTCCAGGAAGGCGCGGCTTCGGTTCTTGAAGGAAAAAAGAACGGGCTGTCCGATCCTGCCTGACAATAATTTTATTTTAAGGAGAAGCGTATGAAGAGAAAGTTGACCCTGTTCGGATTGGCCCTGATTTTCCTCGTAACCGGTATTGCCCTGGCCTCATCGCACGGCAGCCCTTCCATCTCCGCCGATGAGGCACTGCAGAAACTGATGGACGGCAACAGGCACTACGTGGAAAACAAGATGACCAGCCAGTCCACCTGCGACCCAGCTCACCGCACGGCGCTGGCACACTCCCAGAAGCCTTACGCCATCGTCCTCACCTGCTCCGACTCCCGCGTCCCGCCCGAAATCATCTTCGACAAGGGACTGGGAGAGATCTTTGTCATCCGCGTTGCCGGCAACGTCCCTGATCCCGTCGTGATCGGGAGCATCGAGTACGCCGCCGAGCACCTCGGCTCGCCCCTCATCATGGTGCTGGGTCACGAGCGCTGCGGCGCCGTCAAGGCCACCATCGAGGCGAAGGGAAAATCCACGGGCAGCAAGAACATCGATGCCATTGCCAGGACGATTGCCGCTTCCATCCCCGATGCGAACAAGGCTTGCGGAGCCTACAAAACGGACAAGAAATGCGCCGATTGCAAGGCCGCCGCATTCGCTGAGTGCCTGGCCGACGCCAATGCCAAAAACATCGCCGCCAATCTGACGATACAGTCCCCCATCCTCAAGCACCTGGCAAAGGAAAGGAAAATCAAAATCGTTGCCGCAAAGTACGATCTCGATGACGGTCTGGTAACCCTGTTCAAATAGGAACAATCCCCGGGCGTCATCCGCATTGGATGGCGCCCTCCTCTGTCTTCAATAAATTGTTTGCACATTCAGCCATCGCAAAGGTATAAATAGCGGGCGGCAAATCTTGCCTCAGGTCGTTTTTCATGAATTCAATGTGGTTTGAAATACTGCTGATCTTCTTTCTGATTCTGCTGAACGGAGGACTCGCCTTGTCGGAGCTGGCTCTTGTTTCCGCCAGGAAGGCCCGGCTGGAAAAACTGTCCAAGGAAGGTGATGCGAAGGCGCGCACCGCATTGGAACTCGCCGAGTCGCCGGACAGTTTTCTTTCCGCCATCCAGATCGGCATCACCTTCATCGGCATTCTGGCAGGCGCCTATGGCGGCGCAACAGTTGCGGAAGCGCTTTCCGGATATCTTGCCGCTTTTCCCCGGCTGGCCCCCTATGGCGCGACGATTGCCTTTGCCGGTGTCGTCGTTGCGATCACCTATTTGTCGGTGGTGATCGGCGAACTGGTCCCGAAGCGGCTCGCCCTCAACAACCCGGAAAAGCTCGCCCGCATTGTCGCCGGCCCGATCAGAAGCCTTTCCCGGCTGACCCATCCCCTGGTGCTTCTGTTGAGCGGTTCAACGAATCTGATGCTCCGTCTTTTCCATGTCAAACCCTCCACGGAACCCACCGTTACGGAAGAGGAAATCAAGCTCCTCATCGACCAGGGGACGCAGGCGGGGACCTTCCAGGAGTTCGAGCAGGATACGATTGAGCGGGTCTTCCGTCTGGCCGACCGGAAAGTGGCCTACCTGATGACCCACCGGGCGGACATCATCTGGCTTGACCTCAATGAAAGCCTGGAAGGAACAAAGCGGAAGATCGCCGAACATAAATATTCCTTCTATCCCATCGTTCAGGATTCCCTGGATAATGTCGTCGGCGTGATGCGGGCCAAAGAACTCCTGGCCCTGACCATGGAGGGAAAACCCGTCAATCTGAGGGAGATATGCCGGAAGCCCCTTTACGTCCCCGAAACGACGCCGGCCGTCAAGGTCATGGAACTCTTCAAGAAATCGGGCATGCACATCGCCTTCGTGGTGGATGAGTACGGCGAGATTCTCGGCCTGGTCACCTTCGACGATATTCTCCGCTCCGTCTTCGAAGACATTGAAGATGCCCCCGCGGGAGAGAAGGAAATTCTGGGGAGACGATTCCGGGGACAGTATCTTTAATTCATAATTCTATATTCTTTCCTCGGAATACCCCGGGGAAAGACCACTGCCCTGGCCTATGACAGCCAGAATAATCTCACCAGCATGACCGATCCCCGGGGCAATGTTACGCAGTTCCTCTATGACTATGATGGCAATATCACCAGGGTTACCGATGCCAACGGCAATCCCACGAATTACGCTTACAACTACCGCGGGCAGGCTACCCAGATCACCGATGCCCTGAGCAACATCACCCGGATGACCTACGGGCCGTCAGGTTGCAGCGGCTGCGGCGGGGCGGAGAAACTTGCCGCG
Source organism: Syntrophus sp. PtaB.Bin001 (assembly GCA_002067815.1). Classification (GTDB taxonomy): domain Bacteria; phylum Desulfobacterota; class Syntrophia; order Syntrophales; family Syntrophaceae; genus Syntrophus. The sequence goes on from MVQR01000042.1 coordinate 11,197, forward strand.
TTGACCGACGCCCTCAGCCACATTACAGCTTATACCTACGATACCGCCGGCCGACTGGTCACCGAGACCGATCCACTCTTAAGAAGCTCCGCCTTCGCCTACAATGCCAACAGCAATCTCACTTCCAAGACAAAACCGGATGGCAGGGCCATTTCCTACATATACGATGTCGCCGGAAGGCTCCTGGAGAAACGCTATCCCGACAGCACCGTAGCGGCCTTCAGCTATGATCAGAACGGCAATATACTTACGGCCTCCAACCAGAATATTTCCTACACTTTTACCTACGATTCCAACAATCGCCTGACCGGAGTGACTGATTCCCTCTCCCGCACGGTCTCCTATCAATACGATGCGGGAAGGCTTACCGGTATCAGCAACTTCGCCGGCAGCTTCACCCTGGGATATGACGCCGCGGGCAGGCGGACCCAGCTTGCCTATCCCAACAGTACAACTGCCGCCTATACTTACGATGCCGGCAGTAACCTGACCAGGGTCCGGCATGCGGATTCCGGAAATGTCACCCTTTCCGAAACCAATTACACCTATAACAATATCAACAACCGGATCACCAGGAACAGCGATTCCTATACCTACGACGCCATCAGCCGGTTGACAAACAATTCCCAGGGGGAAAGCTATACCTATGACGGTGTCGGCAACCGCCTGACCGGACCGCTTACATCCGATACGATGAGCTACAATGCGGGCAACGAGCAACAGAATATCAATACGACCCAGTTTACCTATGACCTCAACGGCAACCGGACCCAGAAGACCGAAGGCGGGATCACGACGACCTACACCTATGATGACGAGAACCGGCTT
>MVQR01000043.1 GCA_002067815.1 Syntrophus sp. PtaB.Bin001
GTTCGGCAACGGAGGCTGATTTACGGAAATTAATTCATCTCGTGCTGATTTCGGTTCATGAGGACCGATCCGGTGCGGGAAACCCTAGGTAGGAGAGTCACCATGTTGCATCAATATGTTGAAAGGGAGAGTCGTGCCGTACGTAGTGAAAGTATGCTGGGTAATCGGGGTATCCGTTTTATTTATTCCCATTTGCGGGAAAACGCGCCTCTGATGTTCCGGGCCGTGACCGGTGCCCGGATGTCGCATTTGCTCGCATTCGTGAATTTCAACCGCCTCCTTAACGAAAAACTAAACGGACATCGCTTTTTCCTGAAGGCCACCGGCATCGACATCAGGGAATGTCTGGGAACCATCGCTCATCTCGATACCCCTCAGAAAATCTTTGAGAGAAAAATCCGTTACTGGGATTGCCGTCCCATGCCGCGGGACCCGGCTGCTGTCGTGTCCCCCTGCGATGCCCGCATGCTGGTGGGGTCCTTCGATAATACATCGGGCATTTTTCTCAAGGGGAAGTTCTTTGATTTTGACGAGCTTCTCGGGAGAAACAAAAAAACATGGTTGAACGCCTTGCATCAGGGGGATTTCGCCGTATTTCGCCTGACGCCGGAGCGCTATCATTACAACCACACTCCCGTTGCGGGAAAGGTTGTAGACTTTTATTCAATCGCCGGTCAGTACCACGCCTGCCATCCCGAAGCCGTAGTTACCATGGTGACTCCGTATTCCAAAAACAAGCGGGTCGTCACAATTATCGATACCGATGTTCCGGGGGGCACGAAGGTGGGGATAGTGGCGATGGTCGAGGTCGTGGCTCTCATGATCGGTGACATCGTTCAATGTTACAGCGAAAAGGAATATGACAGCCCTGTCCCCGTCGGTACGGGAATGTTCATGAAGAAGGGATGTCCGAAGAGCCTCTTTCGTCCGGGAAGCAGCACGGTAGTGCTCATTTTCCAGCAGGGCCGCCTTCGCTTCGACCACGATATAATCTGGAACATGAGCCTGCCCGGAGTGGAAAGCATATTCAGCAAAAACTTCTCACAGCCCCTTGTGGAAACGGATATCAAGGTAAGAAGCATCATCGGGACGGCGGCTTATGACAAAACGGCAAAAAATTAAAAAATCGATCTGAATTTGCGGAGTGAGCCTTGTCTCTTAATGCGAATTTACTGTTTGTTCTGATCCTCAGTTTCATCCTGCTTCCCTTGTTGTTCTGGGCGTTTCGGAATCTCCCCAAAGAAAACTGGCAAGTCCTGGCATGTGTCCCAGGAGAAAAAAGCCGGGGTGAAACAAGACGGGGTACAAACTATACCTGGTATGGTTTCTTCCTTGCGACCGCCTATGTTTCCGGCGTTCTCGTCTTCCTGACCCTGATGGGTTCCATCGCCGCGCCTAAAGAGGCCATGTTCGTTCTTATTGTCATTGTGCTGGCGATATGTACTCCTCTTGCCGCCATTCTGGCGCGATTGGTGGAAGGAAAACGTTTTACCCTGACTGTGGGAGGCGCCGTATTTGCCGGATTGATGCTTGCTCCTTGGATAATCTGGATTCTAAACGCGACATTGGGCGGCGTTTTCGGCTTTCGTTTTCCCGTTCTGGCAACGCTTTGCGCTATGGCCATTGCGCATGTTCTGGGAGAGGGGATGGGCCGACTGGCCTGTATCAGCTTCGGCTGTTGCTATGGCAAGCCCTTGCGAAAGTTGCCTAAGTTTTTTCGAAAATTACTTCTCCCCTTCGGGATGACCTTTTTCGGGAAAACAAAGAAGATCGCCTATGCCCACGGCCTCGACGGTCAGCCCGTTGTTCCCGTGCAGGCGATGACTTCCATCCTGTATGTCGCGGTGAGCTTATGTTGTATCTGGCTGTTTCTTGAAGAGTCTTATGTTGTTTGTTTTGCTATTGCCGCCGGGGTTTCTCATGGGTGGCGAATCGTTTCCGAGTTTCTCCGGGCGGATTATCGGGGAAAGAAAAGGTTTTCCGCCTATCAGATTATGTCCCTGTCGGCTTTGCCCTATGCAGCAGCGCTTATTTTTCTTTTTCCACCTTCACCTGTAGGCCGAACCAGCATTGCAGCTGGGCTGGCATCGTTCTGGTCGCCCGAGATCATCCTTTTCCTGCAAGTTTTATGGTTCATTATTTTCCTGTTTGCGGGAAGAAGCCATGTTACGGCAGCGGAAATATCCCTCTATGTCGTCAAGAATAGGATTTGAAAGAAAAGGTTAAACAATACATTGCTTTGTAATTATAGAAAGGAAGATATCCGAATAATGAATGAAATGAGTTGTGCTGCGAATCTGACTTTATTTTCCGATTTTATAGAGAAAATTCCCGGGAAGAAAACCATGAACCATAAGCATTATTATGAAAGGATTATAAACAATCTTATAGAAGGTGTCGGGATTATTGATGATAAAGGGGATATCCTTTTTGCGAATGCCACCTTATCAGGAATTCTGGGCTATAAGGCCGCTGAGATCTTGGAGAAAAATATCTTTTCCCTGATGATTCCTACTGATCCATTAATTTTGAGCCTTATTCAGGATCAATGCCGCAGAGAGCGTCGTGCTCATGGAGAGTTTCAGCTTTTAAGGCAGGATGCCACCAGAATCTTTACGATCATCTCTTTTTCCCCTCTTACGGATCATGGCAGAAAAGATTCCATGATGATCAATGTCCTGGACATTACGAAGCGTAAACTGATTGAGGAGGAGTTGAAAAAAACAGAGAAAAAATATCGAAATATCTTTGAAAACGCCGTTGACGGCATCTTCCAGACGAACGGTCGAGGTGAGTTGATCAGCGCCAATCCAGCAATGGCAAACATCTTCGGTTATGATTCGCCGTCCGAGTTGATCAAGGCGGTAAATTCCGGAAAGCAAAATATCTACGCCGATCCCGATTACTATAAGGATCTGAAAATACTTTTGAAAAAGCAGGAAAGCGTTCATAATTTCGAGTTTCGCGCCTTGCGGCGATCGGGGAGGGAAATCTGGATAAATGAAAATGTCCGTTCCGTCCGGGATGACAGCGGGAATTTAATGTATTTTGAGGGAACGATTCAAGATATTACGGAAAAGAAAAATCTGGAAAGTGCCCTTTTCCAGTCACAGAAAATGGAAGCCATCGGCAGGATTGCGGGCGGAATCGCCCATGATTTCAACAATATCTTGACAGCCATCATGGGAAATGCAGGTATGGCGGAACGCTACTTCGATCCCCGGAGTTCTGCCGTAAAAAGGATCAAGGCGATCAAGAACGCTGCGGATCGAGCCGGGGAACTGACAAGGCAGCTGCTGACGATCAGCAGGAAGCAGATGGTCAATCCTGTTGTCATCAATATCAATAATGCCGTTTTGAATGTCGGAAAAATACTGGAACGGATACTCGGCGAGGATATTGTCCTGCAGATGTTTATTGATGAAAACGTGCAGAATATTTACGCCGACCCTTCCCAGACTGAGCAGGTCATCCTCAATCTTGCCGTCAATGCCAGGGATGCCATGCCTCAAGGTGGAACGCTGACGATTTCAACGGAAAATGTCAGTCTGGATCAGTCATTCTGCCGTAATCATCCCGATGCGGTTCCCGGGGAATATGTCCGGCTTTCCGTTTCTGACACGGGCACAGGTATTCCGAGGGATAACCTTGGATATATTTTCGAACCCTTTTATACAACCAAGAAGACGGGCACAGGGCTTGGACTTTCCATCGTTTATAGCGTAATCAAGCGGTATGCCGGTCATATCGAGGTCGATACCGCCTTAAAAAGTGGGACAAATTTCAATATTTATCTTCCGGCGGTTTTCGGGCAGGAAAAGGTTGCCCATCATCCCAAAGGGGATACCGAAAGGACGCTCATGATGTCCGGCAAAACAATCCTGATCGTTGAAGATGAAGAAAGTATCCGGGAAATCCTGACCGACATCCTCCAGGAAATGGGATGTAGGACTCTTTCCGCTCCCAATGCGGAGGACGCCCTCGTAAGATACGGCAAATTTGAGGAACCGATTGACCTGCTCATTACCGACGTTATTCTGCCGGGCAAGAGAGGACCGGAAATGGCCGGGGAATTCAAGGCACTCTATCCGGAAATCAAGGTAATCTTCATGTCCGGGTATCCCGATGACAAAATCCAGCATTCGGATATTGTCAATGGCCGCGCGCATTTTATGGCGAAACCTTTTACACCCAGCATGATCATTGACAAAATGCGGGAGGTCTTTGCCCAAGTATGCACATAATCTCACCTGAGCAGGAAAATTGCAGGATGGTTTGGATAAATTATACGACATCCATGAATTATGGACTTTGTATGAAAAAATGGGGTATTAAAACTTTATGAAAAAGACAAAAATCGTCGGCACTATTTCCGACAAGAATTGTGACGTCGCGTTCCTCAGGAGGCTCTACAAAGCGGGATTGAATGTCGTACGATTGAATACGGCCCACCAGGACTTTGAGCAGGCACAAAAGGTGATCGACAATGTCCGTGCCGTGTCCGATCAAATCGCCATCCTCGTCGATACGAAAGGGCCGGAAATTCGTACCACCGGAGTGCGCGAACCGATTGACGTCTCCACGGGCGACAAATTGTTGTTTAAGGGGGATGCCGACAAGGAAAGCACCAAAAGCTGCATTTATGTCAATTATCCTGAATTTGTGAACGACGTTCCGCAAAACGCCCAACTGCTGATAGATGACGGCGCCTTGAAGCTGGTTGTCGCCGGAAAAGAAGATGATTGCCTGGTATGCGAAGTCAAGAACGACGGCAGTATTGAAGGCCACAAAAGCATCAACGTGCCCTCGGTATCCTTCGGGCTGCCGACGCTCAGCGAGAAAGACAAGGAATTCATAGGATTCTGCATCGAGCAGGATGTCGATTTCATTGCCCATTCCTTTGTGAGAAACAAGGAGGACGTGAAGGCTATTCAGGACATCTTGGATGAAAATAACAGCAAAATAAAGATCATCGCCAAGATAGAAAACCAGGCGGGGGTGGACAATCTGGACGAAATCCTGGACCTGGCTTACGGGGTGATGGTCGCCCGGGGGGATTTGGGAATCGAAATCCCTTATGAGCGGATTCCGGGAATCCAGAAGATGATAATAAACAAATGCATTGCCCGCCGCAAGCCGGTCATTATCGCAACGCAGATGCTCCACTCCATGATCGGCAATCCCCGGCCCACGCGCGCCGAGGTTAGCGACGTAGCCAATGCCATTTTCAGCAAGACCGATGCGATAATGCTCAGCGGGGAAACCGCCTACGGCAGATATCCCTGCGAAGCCGTGGAAACCATGACCCGCATAGCCCGGGAAGTTGAGAAGGCAAGGAGCGATATTCACGATGTCCCCATGGTTGTCCTCAGCAACAAGCGCTCCGCATTCCTCACGAAAAAAGCCGTCGAAGCGGCTTTAGCCCTGAATGCCAAGGCCATTGTCGCTGACAGCGAAACGGGCCGTTCCATAAGGAATATGGCCGGATATCGGGGGAAAAAGCCCATCTTCGCTTTCTGTTACGACAAACGCACAGTCCGGGAACTGGCCCTTTCCTACGGCGTATTTGCCGAGTACATCGAAGAAACGAAAAACAGCTATGAATTCGTTCACAAGGCGCTCTCGAGGCAGTTGGAACAAAATCGCCTTAAAAATGAAGATCTTGTGGTCGTGATAGCCGGCAATTACGGCAGCAGTTTCGGCGCATCCTTCATCGAAATAAGCCCCGTGGAAATACTCTTGAAACGCCATGAAATAATTCGCGATTCCGGGCATGATATCGTTGGGTTAGCTTAATTCCTCCTCATTTTGTCATATAAAAATCATTGATCTGTCATCAAGCTGCAACAATTCTCCTGTATGAACCAAAACATATCAACTCGGCTTCACTGGAAATTAACGGTTTGCCGAGATGAAAAATGAAATTCAAGGAGGATTTAAAAAGTGAAAAAAATCATGATGTGGATTTTAAGTTGCCTGCTTCTTTCGGCATGGAGCCTTCCCGCTGCCGCCGCAACAACGGTAGTGATCAAAGGATCGACAACGGTTCTTCCTATCGCACAAGTCGCTCTGGAGGCTTATATGAAAGCTCACCCAGGGGTGAACATTTCCCTTTCGGGAGGCGGATCGGGCGAAGGCATCAAGGCGCTGATCGACCGTTCCACCGACATTGCCAATTCGTCACGGGAGATCAAGGACAAAGAGGCTGCCAGTGCCCGGGAGAAGGGGGTCGAACCTGTGGAGCATATAGTGGCGATCGATGCCATCGTTCCCATCGTCAACCCCCGAAACAAGGTTACTGGCCTGACAATCGATCAACTGAGCCAGATTTATCAGGGGAAGATTACGAACTGGAAAGAGGTCGGCGGCGACAATATGCCCATCGTGGTGGTTTCCCGCGACAGCAGTTCCGGAACATACGAATCATGGGGCCACTTGGTGCTCAACGGAGCGAAGGTCACTCCAAAAGCCCAGCTTCAGGCTTCCAGCGGCGCTGTTGTGCAGACCGTTTCCAAGAATCGTTTCGCCATAGGTTATATCGGATTGGGATATCTGAACCGTTCGGTCAAGGGACTGACGGTCAACGGCATCGTGGCCTCTGCGCAAACCGTTCTGGCGAAGACCTATCCCGTTGCCCGGCCGCTCTACATGTATACAAACGGTAAGCCCAAGGGTGAAGTGGCCGGCTTTATCTCTTTTGTTCTAAGTCCTGCCGGTCAGAAACTGGTCGAAAAGGAAGGTTTTGTGCCGTTGCAGGTGGCTGACAAGAAAGGCTCAAAGAAAGGCCGGAAATAAGAGAGGTGGGGAAGTATGACTCGACGAGGGAAAGAAAAGATCATCAAAAGCCTCTTCCTTTTGATTTCCTGTGTTTCCATCCTGACTTTAGGGTTGATCGTGATCTTTCTTTTCCGCGAAGGGTTGCCCATTTTTCGGGAAGTGTCCCTTTCCGGATTTCTTCTGGGCAAAGAATGGTATCCGACCTATGATCCTCCTGAATACGGCATCTGGCCGCTGATTGTGGGTTCTCTGGTTGTGACGCTTTTTTCCTCGCTGATCGCAGTGCCGCTGGGGGTTCTATCCGCGATTTTCATCGCCGAGATAGCCCCCGCTTCCCTTAAAGAGATTCTGAAATCGGCGATTGAACTTCTCGCAGGTCTGCCTTCCGTAGTCCTGGGCTTTTTCGGGATGGTGATTCTCGCTCCCTGGCTGCAGGAAACCTTTGATCTGCCAACGGGACTCAATATTGTCAACGCATCATTGATGCTGGCCATCATGGCGATTCCCACCATTTCCAGCATTTCCGAAGACGCCCTGTACGCCGTGCCCCAGGAATTCAAGGAGGCTTCCTATGCCCTGGGGGCGACCCGCCTGGAAACGATTACCCGGGTGATTGTTCCAGCAGCACTTTCCGGGATCTCGGCGGCCGTTATTTTAGGTATGGCCAGGGCCATGGGGGAAACGATGGTCGTCCTCATGGTGGCAGGCGGTGCGGCGGCGGTGCCGGAAAGCCTCTTTGACCCGGTGCGTCCCATGCCGGCGAGCATCGCGGCGGAGATGGGCGAGGCGCCCTTCCGCAGCGGGCACTACCATGCCCTGTTTGCTATAGGAATCGTACTTTTTTTCATGACTCTGTTGTTCAATATGGTTGCGGACTATATCTCAAATCGCTTCAAACAGACGGGATCGGCCACGCTGTAAGTTATGGAAGAGATTATCCATGAAATGGAAATGGCGTTATCTTAAACAGAATCTTTTTATAGGTGCGGTCACCCTCTGTGCCCTTCTGATTATTCTCGCCCTCGGCGGAATTCTGTTTTATATTTTTGTCAACGGCTACCGGGCAATCAACTGGGAATTTCTGATTCGTCCCCCTCTGGATTCCATGACGCGGGGAGGGATCATGCCGGCGATTCTAGGGACCGTTTATCTAACAGTGGGAGCGATTGCCGTGGCCCTGCCGCTGGGGATTGCCTCGGCGGTCTATCTGACGGAATACGCCCGGCAGGGAAAGATTATCCGGATCATCCGTTTGGGGGTGAATTGTCTGGCCGGGATTCCCTCCGTGGTCTTCGGGCTTTTCGGACTGGGATTTTTCGTGGTTTTTCTGCAATTCGGATCGTGCATCCTTTCCGGGGCGCTGACTCTGGGCATATTGATTCTGCCCACCATCATCGGGGCTTCCGAAGAAGCTCTCAAGGCCGTTCCTCAGACCTTCCGGGAAGCTTCGTTGGCTTTGGGCGTCTCCAAATGGCGCACCATTTCCCGGATTGTTCTGCCCACCGCCCTGCCGGGGATTATGACCGGTTCCATCCTGGGAATCGGCCGTGCCGCCGGGGAGACGGCACCGATCATGTTCACGGCCGCCGCGTTTTTTACGGCGAAGCTGCCCTCGTCGATATTTGACGAGGTGATGGCTCTGCCCTATCATATCTACGTTCTGGCAACCGCAGGGACGAGGATCGAGGAGACCCGTTCCCTCCAATTCGGGACGGTTCTGGTGCTGGTGGCGCTTGTCCTAGGGATCGACCTGATCGCAATTGCCATCCGCAGCCGCATGCGCAGGAAGAAAAGGTGGTAATATTTGGAAAATTCAATGATCATCCGTACAGTCGACGTAAATTTCTACTACGGTCAGTTCCGGGCTCTGACAAATATCAACATGGATTTCGAAAAAAACCGGGTGACTGCTCTCATCGGCCCGTCGGGATGCGGAAAGTCCACACTGCTTAGGCTGCTCAACCGGATGAATGATCTGATCGATGGGTGCCGGGTCGAAGGGCAGGTGCTTTTTGAAGAAAAGAACATTTATGCGCCGGACGTGGACCCTGTGGAAGTCCGGCGACGGATCGGCATGGTCTTTCAAAAGCCCAACCCCTTTCCCAAAACCATTTTCGACAACATCACCTATGGCCCCCGGCTTCACGGAGTCCGGAAAAGAAGCGATCTGGAGGCGCTGGTGGAAGCGAGTCTCCGGCAAGCGGTGCTGTGGGATGAAGTGAAGGATATCCTCAATCGGTCGGCGATGACTCTTTCCGGCGGCCAGCAGCAGCGCCTCTGTATCGCCCGCGCCCTGGCCATGAGGCCCGATGTGCTGCTCATGGACGAACCGACTTCCGCCCTCGATCCCATCTCGACGGCCAAAATCGAAGAACTGATCGACGAGCTGAAAGAGAATTATACCATCATCATCGTCACTCACAATATGCAGCAGGCCGCCCGGGTGTCGGGGATGACGGGATTCTTCTATCTCGGCAAACTCATCGAATACAACGCCACGGAAAGGATATTTACCAATCCGGAGCAGAAACAGACGGAAGACTACATCACGGGCCGTTTCGGATAAAATGCCGCAATTGCCTTTGTTTCAATAGAGTAAAGGGAGGGAATCATGGAAGACCGCCGCCATACGAGCAGCCACTATGAACAGGAGCTTCATGAGCTCAAGGAGGGATTGCTTTATCTGGGAGGGCTGACGGAGAAGTCGATTGAAAATGCCCTGCAATCGCTCCTGAATCGAGACTCGGAACTGGCCAGAAAAGTCATCGCCGACGACATCGCCATCGACCGGCTGGATAATGAAAACGAAGAGCGCTGCATCCGCATCCTGGCTTTGCGGCAGCCCGCCGCGCGGGATCTGCGCTTTATCGCCACGGCTATCAAGATCAACGGACATCTGGAGCGGATCGGCGACATGGCGGTCAACATCGCCGAAAAGGTGCTTCTTTTGAATGAAGTGCCTCAGTTGAAACCCTATGTGGACATCCCCCGCATGGGGGAGATCTCCCAGCGGATGATCCATCAAAGCATGGATGCTCTGGTCAACGAAGATGTCGAATTGGCCGATAAAGTCCGTAAAGACGATGAAATCGTCGATGATCTCACCGAGCAGATCTTCAGGGAACTGCTGACATTCATGATGGAAGATCCCCGGACGATCAGAACCGCGCTGTTGATCATGCAGATTTCCAAAAACCTGGAACGGATAGCGGATCACGCCGAGGGAATTGCCGACATGGTGATTTATATGGTAACCGGCAAGAGCGTAAGGCACGATCTATCTACCGAGCCCAAAGGACATCTTTTTTGAAAAAACGGCTGTTTTTCCGAATCCTCTTCAGTTACTGCGTGGTGATACTGCTTGTCGCTCTTATCGCCGGCTATCTTTCCGCCAAACAGATTCGCCAGCACGAGACACAGCAGATTGAGGAAAATCTCCTAAATCATGCCCGTATGGCTGCATTGCTGCCGCTTCCCGATATGGCAAGGGAGGTCAATCGCCTGGGCGAGATCGCACGGGCCAGGGTAACTGTGATAAATGCCGCGGGAAACGTCCTTGCCGATTCACAGGGCGATGCACCGCACATGGAAGCCCATCTAAACCGTCCCGAGGTTGTGGAAGCGAGAATCCGCGGTTACGGCAAGGCTATCCGGCGCAGTTCCACCCTCCGGGTTGATATGCTGTACGTTGCCGTGGCGGTCCGGGACCGGGAGGAGATACGGGGCTACGTCCGCATGGCGTGTTCTCTCCAAGCAGTGGAAAACGCCGTGGAACGCATGTACGGTTCGCTATACCGCACCATCGGTTTTGCTCTCCTTCCCGCGCTTCTCCTCGCCCTTGTTTATACGAGGAAAATCTTCCGGCCCGTCCAGGAAATCCGGGATTATACCCGAGCCATCCGCCGGGGGGAGCTCTCCGGAACACTTCTTGTGAATGTTTCCGATGAGCTGGGTCAGGTCGCCGAGGACATCAACTATCTCGTGGCGGAATACCGGGAAAAAATCCGGCTGGCCCGTGAAGAAAAGGGAAAACTGGAATCGGTACTGGCCAGCATGGTGGAAGGCATCGTGATTCTGGACAACCGTAACCGGATTGAGTCCTGCAACCGGGGCATGGAGACAATTCTGGGATATCCGGGGACGAATATCCTGGGGAAAACGCTTCTAGAGGCCTTTTTGAATGCCGATCTGCAAAAGGCCCTGGACAACTTCCGCCGGAACCGGGAGCCGGTTTTACAGGAAGTCAGCCTTGGGGGAGCGCAGCCCAGCATTGCCGATGTCAGCATCACGGCCGTTCAGGATCTGCCGGACGGCGAAGCTAAGACCATGCTTGTTTTCCACGATGTAACCCGGCTGAAAAAACTAGAGCAGATGCGGACCGATTTTGTGGCCAATGTGACCCATGAGATTCGCACTCCGCTGACGGCGATCATCGGATTTCTCCAGACCCTTCTTGACGGGGCCATGGATGACAAGGAAACGGCAAGGAAATTCCTGCAGACGATCGCCAACAACGCCGAACGGCTGAGACGCCTCGTCGACGATCTCCTTACCCTTTCCAGCATCGAACTGAATGAAACCCACCTGAAGCTCGAACCCCTTCCCGTCGACGATCTGGTGAAGTCGGTCCTTCCCATGGTAGAATCGGGGGCAAGGGAGAAAAGAATCCGGCTTGACATCGATATCCCAGACGTTATCCCCGCCATTCTGGCCGATCGGGACCGGGCCGCCCAGATTTTGATGAACGTGCTTCACAACGCCGTGAAATTCACGCCGGAGGAGGGAAACGTCACCGTTTCCGCCCATGAAGACGAGAAAGAAGGCAGAGTGGTCCTGAAGGTTGCCGACACCGGCATCGGCATCCCCGCCAATGAAATCCCCCGGCTGGGCGAACGTTTCTACCGTGTGGATAAGACCCGCTCCCGGCAACTGGGTGGAACCGGCCTGGGCTTGTCCATCGTCAAGCACCTCATGATGGCCCATGGCGGAAAAATGGAGATCGCCAGCAGCGTCGGCAAAGGAACCACGGTTTCCCTGTTCTTCCG
>MVQR01000044.1 GCA_002067815.1 Syntrophus sp. PtaB.Bin001
TCCGGAAAACAATGCATTTATTTCCCATTTTAACCTCCCATGGCCTGAGTTATTTCCTCAATGGCCTGCATTGCCATCGCATTGACCTTGCAGAATACCCAGACCAGGAAAAGGATAAATGTCGCGATCCCGATTCCGAGCAACCATTCTTTTGCTTTTGCGTAAGCCATGGTTTTCATAATTCCCTTCCCTTTTTGATAGTTTATGGCCGTCGATGGAAACTGGCTGGCCGTGGAGGGACTCGAACCCTCGCCAGATTTCATCCAACCCGACACGGATACACGGCCATATGCTTTACCGATTGCCTGATAGTTGCCACATTTCATGGCTCAGGTCCGATCCGCCGATGCCGTATTTCCATCCCCCTTTCTCCTGGCTGTCAGCTCTTGGAAAGAGGATCTATGCTGTCGAACGGTTCAGAATCGGTTATTAATTTCCCGACGGAGCCCAGGTCATTGCCATCTGGCTGCTGGGTTGGCCGGGTGTATTTTTGAGATGCGGAGATAATACGCAAGTTAACCGGATGAGTCAAGGCGAAATTAAAGATAACTGGATTTTAACAAATAAAAAAGGCCCGAAAGGGCCTGAAGAAAATAAAAAAACCGCCGAAAGGCGGTTTTTAATGATTATAATTGATTATTTATTTTTAACTCAGAATCTACTTATCAATTCTGAATCCAACAATAACAGGTTTAGAAGCATTACTGGCATCCCAACGAAAAAGTCCATAATCACCTGGTATGAGTTCCCTTTTGGGGGTAATTCTCCATAGTCCAGGTTTTTCTTCAGTTGCCGAATATCCAATAATGGAATCCTCTTCAGGCTCATTGGCAACCATCCCTCCAAATCCATGATTTTGCATAAATATCACCAGCACCTTATCTGGTTCTCTGCTTAATTTGACCAACCAAATTATTTCATGTGGTTCGGTATTAGCGTTTATTAAAATCGTCGGGAAATGATCTCTTATAGCGGTTGATGTGCTCATAAAAGAAAATTCTGCGTATTGTCTTTTTCCAACAAATGGTGCGATAAAATATTTGAACTTTCCTGCCATGGGAACAATATCTAATTTACCATCTTTGGAGAATAGAGAAACTGTAGAAGAAGAATTATTTTGAGGCAGTTTATTTACTGCCTTCTGTGAACCGGCTGCAGATCGTTCAAGCATAGCGTTTATTACAGCACGGCTGACACCCGATTGCTTCAACTCGACCAAACCTTCTGTAGAGGTATCAAATTTGACTTCCTTTGCGGTTTTAATCTTAGCAATGATTATCTGATCTCCCAGGTCCATTTCGGTTAATCTAATGATCTGGTAATTATTCAGGGGACGTTCCTCCGCAGCTTCAATAAAATTTGCGAAAAGAATAAAAATAACGAAAAAATACCAGATAATACAAGTTGTCTTTTTCACCAGTATTCCTTTTAAACAGAAATATAAATTACCCGACCTTCTCTTTTGATCCGGTACTCGTTGCCGGTTTTTTGTGAGTATCGGATAACTGCCCGGTGGAATTTGTTTTTTTCTTATTAATACCGATCTGCCTCTTTATTTCGGAAATATCATCTTCTAATGATCTGATTTTTTCATCTTTTTTAACTGACTTCTTGAATTCATCAATATTATTTTTCAGGGCTTGAATGACGCCTGCATCCCCTGATTTTACTATTTCAATAATTTCCTCGCACATTAATCTAGCCGCTTCACGTCCAGCCCAGAAATCATCAGCCATAGGATCTTTACCAGTAAGAAGCCATTCCATCGATTTATCGATAGCCTTGGAAATATTGTATAATATATCTCCCCTTGGAAGAGACTTTCCTGTCGTATATTCTGAAACTGCCTGTGGAGATATTCCTGCTTTTCCTGCCAGCCAATCATTAGTTTTAATGCAGGATTTAAGATTCTCGGAAAATGTTTTTGTTATTTCAGGATCGGGTTTCGATTTACCTCGTTTTTCACTCATATCCAGATAACCTTAATTTATTCTTGACACATCAAGTTAACTTGCGTATTATCTCCGCCATTATGAACGAACAAGTTAAAGAATGGCGCACAATTCTGGGAATGTCCCAAAAAGAACTCGGCATCGCAATCGGGAAGGATGTAAAAGCCGCCCGTCACCATATCGATGATATCGAGCGTGGCCGGAAGAAGCTTAGCGCCGATGATTATGTTGCGATTCAAGGACTATTGGACAGACCGTTGTCGAATCCACTCAAAGCTCTTTTTTCAGAAAGCTTTGAGTGTCAGGCCAACAATGGATAATTACACTGGCGCTCTGTCCACAAAACGCAATAGGGGGACTGCCCAAGCGGTAACGCCGGCCTCATATCTCTAGTCCCTCTATTAAACCTTTTTGTTGAATTAAGGATTTCAGCCACAAATGGAAAATGGTGAACTTATGTTGGTGAGCTCGAAGCAAGATGTTTCAGACGAAATAATTGCCAAACTTCCCAACTTCAAAGCGGCGCTGAAGCTCTGCAAAGACATATCGGGGCTGAATGATCAGCAGGTATGCATGGCACTTAATATGGACCCTGCACAGTGGTCGAGGATCTGGACCGACAAGGCCCACTTCCCATCTGAGAAAATACCCTGCTTGATGGATATCTGTGGAAATGAAGTCCCTTTAAAATGGCTTGCAATGAAAAGGGGTTATGAACTGAAGCCGACACAGACCGTCCTTGAACGGGAAAACGACCATCTGCGTGACGAACTGGAAAAGCTCAAGATAGAGATGAATGCAGTGAAGAAATTCATGCGGGAAATAAGGGTGGCATAAGGATCAATAATGGAAAAGCGAATCACCATGATCGGAATAAAACGCCCCGGTAAACCCTGGCTGATCAGGTTTGCGGATCAGAAAAACAAAGTTGTTGGATGCATCCTTCCGGATCGAAAGTTATCCAGTCATAAAAAAGAGAATTAATCCTCGGTTGGGATGAATTATGTCTATCCAGGAGCTTATCGATTCATGCACTACGCAACCAGGTTGCATTGTCAATCCAGTAATGTCCGTAGCAGCTTGCCGGGCAAGACTCGCCCAGGCTATCGATAATCAAAAACAGGGATTAAAACATTTATCTGAGTGCCTTTCATGCAAACAGACAAAGGAGAAAACACGGATATGAAAATGGATACGTGTCCGATATGTGGTCGTCATAAGGGAATGATCCACAACAAAGAGGAAAAAATCAATGTCTGCTGGCCATGCAACAGAGGCATAAAATCTTTATGGGAACATGGCCTTAATCTGTCATCAGAAATTATGCTTCCGGATGGATCCTTCGCGATCGCCAGAGATATAGTCAAAAGTTGTTCCCTTAAATCATATCCCGGTATGAATAAACGCACACCTTTTCCATGGGTAATAAATGACCTTCCGCAACAGCCCGAAAAAGAAAAGCCCGCCAAGCAAGAGAATGACGCCCTTCAGGATTCCGCCTCTGTTGTAGAAGATGAAACATCTACTGGATCCCCAATCGAGCCAGCCATAACCATGGGCATCGATGTCTTTAAGCCTGGATTATACGAATCAATAGCCACTGAAATCGGCCGCTTGGTCGATCAGAAGAACGCAGCTTATGGAGATGTGTTCAATAAATGCCCTCAATATCTGCTCTTGCTGTATCCAAACGGTATCACGCCGGACCAGTATCCTGACATGCTGGCTCTTGTTCGAGATTTCGATAAGAGCATGAGGATCGCAACGAATAAGGATGCCCTCGGTGAGAATCCCTGGCGGGACAAAGCAGGATACGCCATCATGATGAACAAGCCTAAGGATTAACTATGCATAATCTAGCGGCACCGATTGAAGACAAGTTCCATAAGTACCCAGTCCTTCGCATTCCGACAGGCAATGGCAATGATCAGCTGATTATCGGTCTCGATAAGGCCAGGGCTGTTCTGATCTGGCATGATTACATCCGGAGGTTTGTCGAACGGAACGACCCCGCCTTCTTTGGTTTGAAAGGAAGCGGTCGCGTTTCCGGCACCCCCGAATCCCCTTAAAGAAAGTATCAAATCAACTGTCTATGTCTCGGCTGAGGCTGCGGGTCCTTCCTAAGCCTCGATACTCATAAGGGTCAAGAAA
Source organism: Syntrophus sp. PtaB.Bin001 (assembly GCA_002067815.1). Classification (GTDB taxonomy): domain Bacteria; phylum Desulfobacterota; class Syntrophia; order Syntrophales; family Syntrophaceae; genus Syntrophus. Next base: position 4,104 of record MVQR01000044.1, read on the forward strand.
CCGCGGTTTTCGACTCCGGGTAAAATAAAAATTCTGTGGAACTTTGGAACTATGGGCGAATTGAATGGTGAGCAAAATATCAAGTGTCCCAGCTGCGGAGGTGATCGTCGTGAAAGATACGGCAAGACAAAGGCCGGACTTCAGAAATATCGCTGCCTCAATCAAAAATGCCGGCGCCAGTTCGTGGCTGGATCTGCTCATAGGATTGATCCAAAGGTCAAGGAAATTGTCATCGGTCTGTTACGTCAGAATATTCCTCCTGCAACGATTGCCAAATCTGTTTCCGGAATCTCTCTGCGCCGGATCAGGGAATTGCGCCAGGAGCTGACTGTTCTATGACCGAGACTCCGGAGAACATTCGCAAACAGGTTGAAGAACGTGTAGCTCAGGAAGGGGCTATCCCGGGCGATGGAAGCGATAAACCGGAAATAACCAGTGAGTTTATTCAGGATTGCCTCAGGGCAAATGAGCTTGGAGACGGTACCCTTTATGCCGCTGAATTTCGAAACCGCTTTCTGTACTGCAAGAACAGCCAGGAATGGTTCGAATGGGCGGGGCACTGCTGGCAGAGGGATATTATGAATCACAGCCTTGCTGCAGTGGAAAAGATCGTCGATCATTATCTGACAGAATGCAAGGCAGTCGCAACAAAGATCGTCGACCTGACAGCATCGGGAGAGGATGAAAAAGTTGGACAGCTTCGTACAACTCAGTCCAATCTCTTGAAACGCGTCTCCCAGCTACGTGCCGACAAGCGCCGCACAGCCTGCCTCAAATTCGCCCATACCATCGAAAACCCTATCGCCATTTCCGGAGAAGAATTCGATCAGCATCCCATGCTCTTTCCCTGTGCAAACGGGGTTATTGATCTTGAAACAGGCCTGCTCAATCCCGGAAGACCGGGAGATTATCTGTCCTTGGCCTCGCCTGTAGCTTTTTCGGGAATCGATACCCCGGCGCCGATCTGGGAACGGTCCCTATTGGAGATATTCAACCGTAATGAAGACATGGTTGCTTATCTGCAACGTCTTTTCGGTTACGCTATGACAGCATCCGTCCAGGAGAAGATTTTCCCCGTCCTGTATGGTCGAACCGGGTGGAATGGCCGCTCCCTGATTGTAGAAACCATCAGCTATTGCATGGGAGCCCTGGCCGGATCGATACCTTCGGAGATGCTGCTTTCACAGAAATACGGCAAAAGCTCATCCGGACCAAGCCCGGACATCATGTCTCTGAAGGGAATTCGCCTGGCATTCGCATCCGAGATCGATGAAGGCCAGCGTTTTTCCGCAGCCAAGATCAAGTGGCTCACAGGAAGAGACGAGCTCACCGGCCGGAGCCCGCACGACAAGTACCCTACCCGTTTCAAACCAACCCACAAATTGATGGTAATGACCAACTCACAGCCACAAGCCCCGCCAAACGACAAGGCCTTCTGGGAGCGCCTGCATCTGATCCCCTTCACAATCAGTTTTGTAAACCGGGAACCGCAGGAATCTTATGAGCGCCGGGCAATCGTGAATCTTGACCAGCAGGTCCTGCAGGAGGCATCGGGAATTCTGGCCTGGATGGTCCGCGGGTGCCTGCACTGGCAGAAAGAAGGACTCAAACCGCCCCGGGCGATCACGGAAGCAACCGAGCAGTACCGTAGAGATGAGGATCTCCTGGCCGATTTCATTGACGAGTGCTGCATCACCGAGCCTGGCGCCAAGGAGAAAGCAGCGGCCATCTATACGAGGTTTGCAGATTGGTATCAGGCAAATGTGGGGAAAAAAGTGCCCACAGGAACATGGTTCGGGAAACAGCTATCCCAGAAGTACGAAAAGAACAAGGTCGAAGGCTGCGTAACCTACCATGGCATCATGCTGAACGGGGAGGGTAACCCAGTTTAATGGGGAATAGTTTTAAATGAAAAACAAAAACAGAACAGAGAAAAACATCTTTAAACCGTTCAACTGTCCATATTTCCGGGGAGGGTTTGAAAACATGGCCTCATTTTCAACGCAATTTTCAACTAGTCGTCATCATTCAGAAATCAGTCGTAGACAGATTGGCTTGACTGCTTTTTTCGGGGAGGCTGGAGAGTTTAGTATAGGTTTTTTTGATCTGCGTTTTTTAATAAATTTCAGCCCATAATATATAAGGCGCAACTATCCAAGTGTCTACGGGGCGGGGGATTATTATTTATATATGTTTGTAAAAGGATAATTAAAATAAATAGATAAATAAAAAAAGGAAAAAGGAAAAAGCGGGGAGGGTTTGAAAAAGAACGATGAACGTCCTGGAGCTGGCGCAGAGAAAAGTGAAAATGAAAAAGGTCTCCTCGACCAAGGGCGGGGAATGGCATGGTCCATGTCCCGGCTGCGGCGGGGATGACCGTTTTCATATCTGGCCGGAAGAGATGGAAGGGAAAGGGGCATACTGGTGCCGGTCATGCGGCAAGACTGGAGATAATATCCAGTTCCTACGCGAGTTTTCTGGACTGTCCTTTCCTGACGCCTGCGCCGAACTTGGGATTGCCCTTCCCGATCGTCCGTCGCCTTCTCTTTCAAGTCGTTTTTCCTCGCCGAAAGCTCCGTTGCCACCTACTCCGGAGGCTCCTTCTTTTACCCCGGCCGTTCACTCCTCACCTGCGGATCTCTGGCAGGAAAAGGCGGAAAAGTTCGTTGCTTGGGCTCAGGAAAAACTGCTCTGGAATTCCGAAGCGGTCGCCTGGCTCGAAGAGCGTGGCATCGATCTCAAGACGGCAAAGGATTTCCGCCTCGGCTGGAATCCTGGCGAAGAAGGTAAAGATTACTATCGGGCTCGCAAAGCCTGGGGGCTCCCTGAATCATTACGCGACGACGGCAGGCCGAAGGCGCTCTGGATTCCCATTGGATTGGTCATTCCTTACTACGTCGAGGGAGTCCTGCACCGGATCCGGATCCGCCGACCGGTTGGTGAGCCTCGATACTATGTAATCCCAGGGTCATCAATGTCGATCATGATGATCGGTTCCGAGCGCCGGGCGTTCGTGGTTGTCGAATCGGAGCTGGATGCCATCGCCTGCGCCTCTGCCTGTCCGCTGGCCGGGGCTGTTGCCCTGGGATCGGTTTCTGCGAAACCGGACGCCGACACGGAAGCGGCGCTCCGAAAGTCCCTTTCAATCCTTCTGGCTCTTGACTACGACGCAGCCGGTAAAAAGGCCGTCGCCTGGTGGTCTCAGCAGTTCCCTAACTGCCATCGCTGGCCGGTCCCCAAAGGCAAAGATCCCGGCGATGCCCGTCGCATGGGGATAGACCTTGAACAGTGGATTAAAGCAGGGTTGCCTCCGGCGTTGACGATTGAAGCAAAGGAAGCGGGAATAAATAGCGGCCAACAGGAAAAGGCGCAGGGATCAGAGCATAAACAAGCGTCAGGGATAAATTTCGAATTGCGGCCGGATCTGCCGGCACCCATCCGGGAACTGTATGAGCTCCTGCGCAAGAATCCCGGCGTCCGGATCATCAATTCGGAAAGCCGATACACGGTTATGAGAAACGGGAAATTCGTCGGCGGCCGGATCAACGAGTTGGTTTTTCGTGTTCCGGAAGTGGTGGATTACATCCTGAAAAACCCGGCGCAATTAATCGACGCCTCGAATCTGATTGTGGAAGGATGAAAAAAATCATGGGAGCACAACCAAGACTGAAAAAGAAAGACGAGTTGCATTACCGTAAGGGATCCACGATCGAAAGTAACAACTGCAGGTACTGTACTAGTTTTGTCCGGGAGTTTTGCGTTTACAAAAAAGTCGGAGACTCAATCAAAGTAGATCTTGAATGCCGTTGCATGATCATGGGACTAGATGAGGGTAGACGATACAACATCCGAGAGGATTATACCTGTGACGCCCAGAAGTTTGATGGGACTGATTTTTCAAAGAGGAGATCATGATCGACATATCAAAAGGCCGTTACTGGGATCTGCCGTGGTCCCTCGTATCAGGGTGCACTCCATGTTCGCCGGGGTGTGACCATTGCTGGAGTGCGGCAATGACGTACAGATTCCATCTTAAACTTGGAAAAGGTGGAGCAGTGAAACATCACCTGACAAACATCAATGGTAAATTTAATGGATACATAGAACTACATCCAGAACGCCTTTCCATCCCCCTTAAGCGACGGAAGCCAACCGTGTATGCGGTTTGGAATGATCTGTTTCACGAGAGCGTGCCGGATGAATTCTTTAGCGACGTAATGATGCACATCGGCGTCGGAGCTATGCACCATAAATTTCTCATACTCTCAAAACGCCCGGAGAGGATGGCAGAGACAATAGATGCATATATAAAAATGGCTTCCGATCAATGCGGGCGTGAAGTTACTTTGCCGCAAAACATCTTTTGGGGCCTCACGGTCGTGAACCAACAGGAAGCCGACGAGAAAATTCCGGTATTTCTGCAAGTGCCAGGAAAGAAGTTTCTAAGCATTGAGCCAATGCTGGGAGCGATTGATATCGAGAAATGGCTTCATCCTCGTCAAACAGTTCTTCCTGACGGGTATGGTGGAAGCCACGGACCAGGCTGGATTACAGATTTTCGCACCATCAACGCCGTGATCCTTGGCGGCGAGACAGGTCCCGGCTCCAGGCCGGTTCATCCGGATTGGGTGAGATCGGTAAGGGACCAATGCGCAGCAGCTGGTGTTCCCTTCTTCTTTAAACAAAACGGTGAATGGCTTCATGAAACGCAGGAAATGCCTCAGGATATTATGTTCTGGAATAGACAGGATCACAAATGGCCAGACGGAAGCAAATCGTACCGTGTTGGCCGCAAGAAAGCCGGCCGTCTCCTTGATGGCCGGACGCATGATGATCTGCCGTGGGTTAAATGATGGATAAGAGATTTCAGGGAAGCAAAAAGAAAGCTCGAAAGGCTGCATTTCTTAATCGTGAAGATGACAGAAAAATCGATAAAATAAGGAAGATGGAGCTGAACCAGGCAATATCGAATGGTGACTTTGATAAAGCCTTGAAACTCATGAGGTCAGAAAAATGAAATACAGTCCACTGCCATTTTCCGGCCCGATGATTCGGGCTTTGGATCATAAAACCGTTACCAGGCGGACCCGAGGCCTGCAGGAGATCAATAAGAATCCCGATGCTTGGTCGTTGATAGGAAGCGAAAAAGGAATTTACCATTCCCGACATACGGACGGATCAGAAAAGACAATCAAGTGCCCTTTCGGCGTGCCTGGAGATCGGTTCTGGGTGAAGGAAAGTTGCTATATTTGCGGATCAGATTCCGATGGCGCTCCACTGTCAGAGCCTCCGGTTGTTTATGCTGCTGATGGAGCGACAATAAGTGACGATTACCCATATTCAAGACCTTCCATCTTCATGCCTCGCTGGGCTAGTAGATTTACATTGGAGGCAACAGGCATAAGAGTCGAGCGCCTGCAGGACATAACCGCGGAAGATGCTATCAGGGAAGGCGCTCGCTTTGTGAACTGTGGGAAAAACAGATGGGGCAATCTCAATCCTGGCTGGTCAATGCATGATCCACATCCGAAAGATTACCGGAAGTGTTTAGACAGCGCCAGATTAGCGTTTGCAAATTACTGGAATTTGCTAAACGAGAAAAAATACCCTTGGAGTTTAAACCCCTGGGTGTGGCCTATAGAGTTTAAGAAGATTTGACCATTTTCCTGATGTCGCGAAATTGGTTTGAGCATCATTTCCCTGGTATCAGGAAATTGATCAGGCTGTGAGAAAAAATGACTAAAGAACTGATATTTCCAACAATCCTTATCGTCTTGGATATTTGCGCAGCCCTGGCCTACATGCCCTCATGCGACTGGCGAAAGGTTGTCTACTGGCTGGCGGCTGCGGTGCTCACCAGCGCCGTGACTTATTGATGAAAATGGAAAAGGAAGCCTTCGAAAAACTCATTGCCGATAAGCCGACTTCCGTGAGGATCAAGGGGGTTGCGCTGTTTACCGCCTTGAAGGAAGCTGAGGGATTATGTCTCTCGGAGCCTTCGGATAATAACCGCAGTAAATTGAATCTGGCGGAATCGGCTCTTCAGGAATTCGTGGCATTGGTCGGCGATGAATCATCGTTTCCCAACCTTGCGCAGATTCTGTCATACTTGAAAGAAGAAGGATGGAATGTCTCTAAAACAAGCCTGCATCGACATTTCGAACAGGGACGATTCGTTGCCAGCGATGGAATGTTCCTGCGCAAGGATATTGACCGTTACGCGAAGACCTGGCTCAAACAGAAGTCAACGGGAAAACGGGCCAATGAAGCGATGTCAGAACTGCAGCGAAAGAAAGCTGAACTTGAACTTGATAATCTGATTCTTGACAATAAAAAAAAGAAGATGGCGGTGGATAAAGAACAGGGATTGTTTATTCCCCGTGAGCAACTGGAAATAGAGCTCGCGTCCTGGACGGGAATCCTGGAGGCGGGACTGAAGCACTGGATTCAGTCAAACGCAGCCGGCTGGATCCGTATCACGGATGGAGACACAAAAAAAGTCGGAGAGCTCATTAACGCAATGAATGCCGATCTTGATGAAATGATTAACAGTTATTCCAGCGACCGGGAATATGAAGTCATCTTCGACTCTCCTTCAGAAGAGGAGACGGATTAAAATGCTCCAGACTATCCACATTCCAAGAACGGCGCCCTGGTTTCCGGCATTCTTGCGGGAAAATCAGGAAGAAAAACGCCATCTATTCCGCCCTCCCCTGCCGTTGCGGAGAATTCTCCGTAAACAGAAAAAGATTCCCGTTTCTAAATGGTGCGAACAGCATCGATATGTCACCATGTCCGTCCTGCCGGGAAAATGGAAAAACGATATCACGCCCTATCTGGCTGGGATCATGGATGCCTCGTTTTTCCAATCTGTCCAGACGGTCATTATCTGCAAGGCGCCACAAGTCGGCGGAAGTGAAGCAGTCCTAAACTGTATCGGATACGCCATCGACCGCGATCCGGGCCCGGTGCTGGGAATCTATCCCGACGAACTTACCGGTCGGGAAAACTCCCAGGACCGTATGCAACCGATGATCAAGTCCAGTCCTCGGCTGCGCCGCTATATGACGGGCGCCGAGGACGACAGCTCCAATCTGAGAATATCGCTTCAGCATATGCCGATATATATCGCCTGGGCTCGATCGGCCGCTAGGCTAGCCAATAAGCCGATCCGGTATGCCTTTTTTGATGAAGTTGATAAATATCCCGATACCGCCGGGAAAAGGGAGTCTGACCCGATTTCCCTTGGTGAAGCCAGAACGATCACATACCGCCACAACCGAAAAATCTGGAAGGTCAGCACACCGACAATCGAAACCGGAAATATTTGGAAAGCCCTTACAACCGAAGCGCAGGTCATATTCGATTATCATGTATCCTGCCCCGCCTGCGGACATCATCACAGGATGATTTTCGGAAATATAAAATGGGCTCATCAGACCGAACCGGATCCGGATGGAAAATGTCATTCTCTGGATCCCGAGACAATCGAGGCGGAAAAGCTGGCCTGGTATGAGTGCCCGTCGTGCCTTGCCGAATGGAATGATTATGACCGCGATCGGGCAGTGCGAAGTGGGAAGTGGCGTGATCGGAAATCAGGCATGGAGCTCAATGAGTACCTAAGGACAAAAAAGCCCATAAAGATCGGGTTTCATCTGCCGGCCTGGATATCTCCCTTCGTATCC
>MVQR01000045.1 GCA_002067815.1 Syntrophus sp. PtaB.Bin001
TTTAAACTGGGAACGGGCATAATTGAACAGCGTTTGTACAACTCCGATATAAGGATCCATCGACCAGCCGCCGTTGTCAATCATTAAAATCACCTTGAGGCGGTCCGTCATGCGTCGGTCAAAAACTACTTCCACCTCCCCGGCATTGCGCATGGTTTCGTAGATGGTTTTTTCCACATTCACGATATCTTTTGGTCCTTCTGGGACCATCTGCCGCAGCCGCTTCAGGGCTTCTCCCATCTGATGCTCAGTCAAGGGACCGTCCAGCGAGTAATCCTTGTAGCGCCTTTCCATGGCGATCTTCATGGCCGACTTATTTTTCGATCGGCCCCCGACTCTCATTCCGCCGGGATGATAACCTGAATGGCCGACGGGCGAATAGCCGCCGGTCCCAATCCATTTATGCCCTCCGTGATGCTCCTCTTTCTGGTCTTTGAGGCGATCCATAAAATATTTCACCAGCTCGTCGGGGCTCATCTTCTTTAGGTCTTTTTCATCGAGGCCTAATTCTCGGGCCAGCTCACCGGGGTCTTTGTCCAACCAGTCCTCCAGCAAGGCCCGCATCACGTCCGATATTTCTTCAAATTCCGGCTCCGTTAAGGCCACTCCTTTGAAATGAAAAGCAAAAATCTGATCATATAGGTCAAAGTACCGTTCGCTCTTGATCAGGATGGAACGGGCCGCCGTATAGAAATCCTCGAGAGAAGTTATCAATCCCATCCCCAGAGCCTTCTGCAGACGCAGGAAGGATGTTGGGGATACAGGGATCCCTTTCTCACGAAGGGTATAAAAAAATTGGTTAAACAAAGGATTTCCCTCCCTTAGATTCTCAGGCGTGACATCTGCTGTATTGCAAGATTCAGGTCTCCGCTCTTCTTGAACAAGATGCCTAGGTAGGGTGATTCTCCCTTGTGTAGTTGTTTGACCTTGAAGTCCGGGTCGGCCTGGAGGGCGCGGATCCAGTTGATCAGTTCCCGGGTTGCCGGTTTCTTCTCGATGCCGCGAAATTCCCGGAGTCGATAAAAAGTGGTAATACAGGCTTCCGCCATGTCGTCATTGATGGTCGGAAAATGGACATCTACAATCCGTCTCATCACATCAGCGTCGGGAAAGGCGATATGATGGAAATTGCACCGTCCCAGGAAGGGATCCGACAGATCCTTCTTGGCGTTGGAAGTGATGATGATGACCGGCCGATGTTTCGCTTTAATCGTCTTGTCGATTTCCATGATGTCGAACTGCATCTGATCCAGTACGTCCAGCATATCGTCCTGAAAATCCGTGTCCGCCTTGTCGATTTCGTCGATGAGCAGAACAGTGCGCTCATCGGCGACAAAGGCCTGACCGATTTTTCCCATTTTGATGTATTCTTCGATATTGCTTACATCCCTCTGAGAATCGCCGAAACGACTGTCATTCAATCGAGTCAGGGTGTCATACTGATAGAGCGCGTCCAGCAGCTTCATGCTGGATTTGACATTAAGGACGATCAGCGGCATGTGAAGGCTTTCTGCAATTGCATGGGCCAGCATGGTTTTGCCCGTACCGGGTTCCCCCTTCAGCAGAAGCGGCATCTCAATAGCCATGGATACATTGACGATTTTGGAAAGTTCATCGTCCAGAATGTATTTTGAAGCGCCTTCGAACCTATGTTTATCGTGACTCATTACACAAACTCCTTGTTCCGATGATTAACCGAATTTCTTCCAGTATAGTATTGTTATCTTATTACCGAACAGACGATACATACACTGCCTTCAGCCAAAAACGCTATAATTGATACATGCAACCTTGTCAAGGTTTAAATGATTGCAAATAAAATCATAAAGATAATAAAAATAAATACCTGGGTTAATTTTACGGTTTTTTTATCCCTCTGCAGCAGCCGGGATCATGAAGCGCCAGGCACAATACCACTGTTCGGGATGTTCATCGGGGGGACAGGCGATGCAGATTGTTTTAATGCGCGAATCAATCGTTTCCGCAAATGTTCGGTATTCGACGATCCCTGCGGACTTGCAGACATAATCCTCCAGCCCCTTACGTTTTCGGGCGGCATGAACACGGCAGGTGTTTATTTGCAGGACCACGCTGTCAGGGCCCTCGTCGATAAGGGTATAATCCGTATTGATTTGGGTATACATCCTAAAGGGAAGGGCTTTTTTCAACCCGTCGATGCTGGCTTTTTCAGGCAGGCCAAGAAATGCCTTTATCGAAGAGGCCTCCAGTGGTGAAAAACGTCCCCAGCAGGAATCGTTGCAGCGCTTGGCATCCCACATTCCGTAATCTTTTTCGATAGCCTGGAACCATATCCCGTCGCCGGCAACCCAGTTTCTGCCCAGATCCTGAGCCAGCTGGAGGAGAGATTCCCGCGGCATGCCAAGAAGCGCTTTGGGAATACCATCTTGCAGAGTGAAGCCGAAAAGAGCAGCGAGCCTTTCCATCTGGAGAGTATAACTTTTTGGCCATACCTCGGCGAGATAATGTAATGCCCGTTCCAGGCCGAGCTCCCGCTCCACCTGACAGAACCATAGTCCATGGTGAATTATGGTCCGATGGAACATGTCCATGATCAATCTCACTAATTCCTTATGATCGAGATCCTCTGGTTTTTTTATCTCGTTTTCCATAAGGTTCCCTTCGCTTTCTGATTGGATAATCGCTGTAAATCTTAGTGTCGGTGAATATCGTTTTTCTTATACCAAACAAAGCTGATTAAGCAATGGTTTTCGCTTGAAGGTCAAGATTCCGGTTTGAGGGACATCGGAGTCCTGAGACTGAGACCGACAGCATCAGCTGAACAAAGGCACCTTGCAGTACGGTAATTACCGAGCAAAACGGACTAAGCTTAAAGCCCGTCGGAGCCGGAACCTTTCTTTAGTCTCCTGAAAAATCTTGACAAGTATCCTTTGAAGCATAAAGTGATAGCCATAGAGAATTTTTATGGGGATACAATACGTTGATTTTGGATTAATCTTTATGGAATTTACACAAAGATGAAAGGTTGCTATTTTTCCAATACATGAAAGGGAGTGTTAGAATGAACGATGTCATAGGAGTAGCTTGGTTCAACGATGAGTATGCTTACCGCGAGGCGCTCGCGATTTTTACCGATCCCCAGAATATGCCCGCTACTTTTGCAGACTGGAAAGCCCTTGTCGGAAAGCAATGTGAATTAATCAAGAGTAACGGAGACATTGCTATTCGTGCAGACATCGATCCGTCGACATTTAAGGAATGGTGCAACTTGCATGGATTTCTACCAAATTCCCAGGGAAGAACGGCTTTCGCCAACCATGTTGCGCTTGAATATGAGAAGACCGGAGAAGGAACGGTTATCTCATAGGATTCGAACCTCAGGAGAAAACACCATGGATGAACAATTCCACAAGATTGACCGTTCTGCTGCCGCAGGCTTGATAAAGGCAGTCCTGGATTCCGGCAGATCCGCCCTGGATGAGTGGCAATCCAAGGCTTTATTTGCGGCTTATGGCATACCTGTCCCGGCAGGTGTGCTGGTCAGGACTGAAGCAGAGGTTGCAGCCGCCATAAAGGGAATGGGGGGCAAACTGGCCATGAAGGCGGTCGGAGCCGATATACATCACAAGACCGAAGCCGGACTTGTGGTGCTGGGTGTCGAAGGGATTGAGGCTGCCGTTTCAACATTCCACCTGCTGGAGCAAAGGACCGCAGGTTCGCTTGAGGCCGTGCTCGTGGAACAGATGGTGGCCGGTAACCGAGAGTTTATGGTCGGTATGAAACGCGACGCCGTGTTCGGACCGGTGGTTGCTTTTGGATTGGGTGGTATTCTGACAGAGGCTCTGGGTGATGTTGTCCTGGCACTTGCGCCGGTAGACGATCAGGATGCCCGGGAAGTGCCGGATCTGATTAAAGCCAGGCGACTGCTCGGTTCTTTCCGTGGCTACCCTCCGGTTGATCGGGCAGCCCTTGCGAAGGTCATCCAGGCAATCGGTCAGATGGCGCTCGATTATCCCGAGATCGCTGAGATCGATGCCAACCCGGTTCTTGTTCAAGGCGATAAGCCTGTTGCCGCCGATGCTCTGATCATTCTGTCCCCGGCTTCCGTTACGAAACAGGCTGGTGCGGGATTCAAGGGGAATCTGCGGGCTTTGCTTGCTCCCCGTTCCATTGCTGTCGTGGGGGCGTCGGATGATGTGACGAAGTGGGGCGGATCGGCCCTGCGTAATATCCTGGACGGCGGCTACAAGGGGAAAGTTTATCCGGTCAATGCCAAGGGTGGGATTTTCTTCGGCTGCCAGGCCTATAAAAGTCTGGAAGTCTTGCCGGAGGTGCCTGATATGGCCCTGCTGGCCGTGGGAAGCCACCAAGGGGCTTCCATGCTGGAGCAGTGCGGCCGCAAGAAAATTCCGGCAGCCATCCTGATCGCCGCCGGGTTTTCCGAGACGGGGGAATCAGGTGCCGAAGCCGAGCGGGAAATCGCTCGGATAGCCACCGAAGGTGGAGTTACACTCATGGGGCCGAACTGCATGGGAATGATCTCCAATGAAGTCCAATTGCATGCCGTGGGCTTCGTTTCACTCCATCCGCCAAAGGGTACGCTGAGTTTTGTCTCTCAATCGGGCAATATCGGGGTCATGACCACAAATAACTGTCAACGGCGCGGCATCGGCATTGACAAGTATGCCAGTGTGGGCAACGAAGCCCAGATCGGTGCGGTGGATGTCCTGGATTATCTGCGTGACGATCCGAACACAACGTGTATCATGATGTACATCGAGGGCATTGATGACGGACAGCGGTTCCTGGAGGTTGCCCGGCGCACCGCCGCGGTTAAACCGGTTGTGGTGCTGCGTGCCGGCCTGACAGAGTATGGCAGTAAAGCAGCGGCGTCTCATACCGGGGCGATGGCCGGTTCCGCGGCAGTCTGGGAAGCTGTTGCAAGGCAGGCGGGAGTTGTAACCTGCACTACGGCACAAGAAGTCGTCGATCTTGGAACCTGCCTGGCTTACTTACCGCTGCCCCAAGGGCGGCGCATAGCGGTGGTGACCCAGGGCGGCGGGGCCGGCGTCATGGCGGCGGATGAAGTAGCCCGAAATGGATTGCACCTCGCAGAGCTTCCGACAGAGCTCTATGCCTCCCTCGACAAGCTTCTTCCCCCCTTCTGGAGCAGGCGTAATCCGCTTGATCTGGTGGCTGCCGCCGGAGGAGATGTAGGCCCAAGAGTTCTCAGGGCGGTGACCGAATGTGACGCTGTAGATGCGGTGATCGTGCTTTCCTTTGTGGGCGTACCCACCAGCGCCACAGACGATCGGCCTGTGACGGCCGACGGTGAGTTTGCCGGTCTCACTTCCTGGGAAAACTCACTTCTGTCGCTTGTGGCGGAGCTTATGGAATCCACGGGTAAACCGATTATCAACGTTCCAGACTCACCGGTCCGCGGCTCAGTGTTTGATTATGGCAGGCGTTACAGTCCGATAATCCTTTCTTCACCGCAGTCCGCAGCACGGGCGCTTGACAGAATGGAATGGTACGCCGCTCATCGTCGCAGCCGCAACTGATTTTCATCAACATAATACAGTACGCCCGGTATCTCACTGCGTAATGAATAAATCACAAACAATTATTTGTTGTGTCCTTTCCCTTTTCCGTTACCTTTTCCTTTACTCTTGCCCGGTCCATTGCCCGGTTCACCCTGTAAGGCGAAGTCTCCCCGTTTCAGGGCGTGGAATTCTGGTGAACCCGGCTTGATTCCCATTTCCTTGGCAATGACGCCCCAACCTTTTCCCCGGTGGGTCTTGTAGGTCTGCACTGCTTCCCTGTATGGTTTGTGGGTCATCTGGCCAAGCTGAAAACACATAAAGGCATCAGCGGGGGTGTTGACTGTTCTGATGACCGCCTGAACCTCGGGCAAAGGTACTCCGAACTGGGCGCTAACTCGTGCAGAAAAGTTACCAATGTCCGCTCTGGCTTCGACGTTGAGGTTGTTGAGGAAAACATCAAGTCCCCCGGCCATGGCAGAGGAACTGAGAAGAAGGAAGAATATTACGAACTTGATTATTTGCACTGGTTTTTTCATAGCAATCCTTTCAGGAGGCGAGATTTGATATCCCGGTGTATATAGGGCAAAAATTACCGGAGCGTCAAGCAGTTAAGACAACGTGACAGTACATGGAAATATTTAAGAAAATCAAAAAGGAGCTTCCGGTTCCTGCTGGCTGAGGCAGTGCCAGCTTCCCAACCCCCAGATGATCTCCACCGAGTCGATGCCGATTACCGGCCGGTCGGGAAAGCATTGGCTTAATAGATCGATAGCCGTTTGATCATTTTTGCACCGGAAGGTGGGGACAATCACACCGGCATTGCAAATGTAGAAATTGGCATAGGAAGCGGGCAGGCGCTGACCATCATAAAGGACGGGATCGGGCATTGGGATTTCAACGATATCCAGGGGCTTACCGTTTAATAGCCTCATTTTTTTAAGGGTTTTCAGATTTTCCCGCAAGGGACGATAGTTGGCGTCATTACGGTCGGGTTCCACCATTGTAATCACTTTATCCGAAGCCACGAACCGGGTAAGATCGTCAATATGCCCATCGGTGTCGTCCCCTTCAATTCCCTCACCCAGCCAGAGCACCTGCTCTATTCCATAGAAATCCCGCAGGGCCTGTTCAATCTGTTCCTGATTCAAGGAAGGATTCCGGTTTTCGTGCAGCAGGCAGGCGGTAGTTGTGAGAACCGCCCCCTCGCCGTTGAAGTCCACCGCCCCTCCTTCCATCACAATCCCGGGGCTGAATGTGGGAAGCTTCAGGACCGTAGCTATGCGCTGCGGGATCGTATTGTCCAGGTCGTGAGGATACTTGTTTCCCCAGGCGTTGTACTCCCAACTGACGATGACTTTTACCGGTTCAAGGTCCGGATTTGAGGCTATCAGAAAGGCCGGGCCATGATCCCGGCACCAAGCATCGTTGGTGGGATGATTGTAGAGATGGATCCGATCCAGGTTTACGCCGATTTTGTCAAGGGCTTCCCTGATCCGCATGGCCATGGATTCGTCGTTCACGTTGATGTTGACGATTTCGTCGCGGCTGATCTCTTTAATAAACTGATGATAAAAGGGAAAAATTGTGGAAATCTTGCCCGGCCAGGAGGCCTCGTTGTGAGGGTAGCTCAGCCAGGTGGCGGCATGTCGGCGCCATTCGGGAGGGAAATAGTAACCCAGTGCTTTCGGAGTTTTCATAGGATATGTGAAGGGTTCAATCAAGGAAACGTTTCTGAAGGTCATCGTAGGAATCGATCCGGCGGTCCCGCAGGAAAGGCCAGTGAATCCGGTAGAAATCGGTCAGGGAAAGATCGACTTCCTGAACATGGACGGTTCCGTCATCGTGCGGGGCTTGCCAGAGAACTGTTCCCATGGGATTAGAGATAAAGGATCCGCCCCAATAAAGCATTTCCCCTTCACGTCCTGTACGGTTCACTGCGACGACGTGAACTCCGTTGGCGATGGCATGTCCACGCTGTATCGTTTGCCAGGCGTCAAACTGTTCACGATTGGTTTCTTCGCTTTGAGATGCCGCCCAGCCGATGGCTGTGGGATAGAAGAGAATTTCAGCGCCCATAAGGGCGGTGATCCGGGCGGCTTCAGGATACCACTGATCCCAGCAGATCAGCGTGCCGATCCGGGCGTAACGGGTTTGAAAAACGCGGTATCCCAGATCGCCCGGTGTAAAATAGAATTTTTCATAGTAGCCGGGATCGTCAGGAATATGCATCTTACGGTATTTTCCAAGGTATTCTCCCCCCGCATCAATCACAGCAACGGCATTATGATACAGGCCTTCGGTCCGTTTCTCGAATAGAGAGGCGATGATCGCCACATCCCGTTTTCGAGCCAATTCCTGCAAGCGTTCCGTGGTCGGTCCCGGAATGGTTTCAGCCCAGGAAAAGCGGTCATAAATTTCCACATTGCAGAAATACAGAGATGTGAAAAGTTCCTGAAAGCAGATAATCTGCGCTCCTTTTTCTGCGGCGATTTCCGCCTGTTCCAATGCGTATGACAGGTTTTTGTCCCTGTCCGGCCCACAGACCGTCTGAATCATTCCGATGGAGACTTTCCGGCTTTTATCGTTCATTCTCCGATCATTATCCCTTCCGGTATTGTTATCTGTCTCGAAGTCAAACCGATATACATACCGATGGAACGATTGTCAATAATCGGTAATAAAATTGAGTGCGATGCACGCCGTAATTTTGAATGTTGCTATTATGATTGCGGAGTTCGGATGCTTTGGCGGAAGATAAAGAATCGATCAGATGGAATCAGCAGAGAAGTTTTGTAACGATAACAAAGAGTGCAAATCCGGTATACATGCCGCCCCAAACCGGAAGAAAATTTTGAGCTTTGGACAGTCTGGCTGCCTCAGCCTCCAGAGGGTTCGGATAGCCGTTAATGGTGCCACTTCTCAGGGCATCGGCGGGATCAATGGTAATAAACACTTTGCAGCGGGGGCAGCGGAAATAAAGTTTGCCCGAGTAGGGGTCATGCCCTTCAGAGATGAACATATCCATTACAGATTCCGAAGGCAATGCCCCCGCAGTTTCCCTCGGACCTTCATGGCCGCAGCTTGAACACCAGATTCGTTTAGAAATCATTCAAGAGTTCCTCCTTTTTCGTACATTGAGAATTTCATTTTCCTATCATAATTGTCATTATGATTAACTTTCATTGAATTGCTTGGCCACAGCGGCTAACATCGCGGCTTCTTCAACGGTGAGGTGACTTTGGTTCTCGGTATAGGGATTCAAATAAACTGTCGTATTGCTTAGAATTGAATTGTTTAAACCGAACATTCTCGTTCGTCGGGTTCACTTTATGATCTTTTTTTCGCTGGATTTTGTCTGAGTAGCCATGATCTTTCCCTTCTTTCGATATTCCTGTTAAGCATTAATAAGATGTTTCCATCGCTGACGTGGTGCCTATCATGTCATAGTACATGATTAATACAATACGGATTGACTACGGGACCTATACCAGTTTGAAACTGTCATGTGTAAGAAGTCGGAAATCGGGATATCCGCTCACTTTTTTTGATTTGAACTATTTTTTTCAATTCGTTAATAAGTCCAAGTGAAGTCCTCGTGGATATCTTGTATTCAGTTGAATACTTAAAATGGGTATTTGATATTCATTTGAAGATCGCAAAAATGACAAAGCAGTCATTACTCCTCTTGGAGAATTTATAATATGTAAATAATTATAGCGCCTTATATCGCCTTCGATATTCCCGGCACGGCCGATGCTCTATACAGGAGAAAAAATCAAGAATTAAGGAGGCTTCGAATTATGAAAAAAACAGCATCGGTGTTTATCGCGGTACTTATGTTGACAGGTTTTGTTGCGACCTCGGCTTTTGCATCCGGTCCCTCAGGATACGACCGTGGCGGAGATAACCGTACTTACCAAAGCCGTAGCGTTCGAGATGTTCATCAAGTTGGCTATGCAAAGCAGGAGGGAGGCCACCATGAGCGATACAACAGGAACGGCTGGGGTCATCATGACCGACATAGACACGTTTGGGGGCATCATGACCGATTCAAACATCAATGGGGCCGCTAAGCTTATCCCCGAAGACGGCCTGATGCCACTATCGTAAGTTGAGACGTTTTCTGACGATGTTTTGATAGGCCAAAACTTATATTGGCTAAACAACAAAGAACAGGATCAAACCGATCCTGTTTTTTGTTGATGTTTAAGAGCAATACTTTTTCCCTTCCTTGTGATAAAAAAATGGGACTTTTACCTGCGCGATGTAAATCGCTTAATAATTTAATTTAAACCTTGAAAATCTAGACTATGGTTCCCCATTTTTCCGTGATTATTCCTGTCTTTTGTGAGTCGGTCCTAATCAATGTTACGATTGAGCATGTTTTTGCTATCGCCGCTGGCGCTGCTGTGGAAATTATCGTCGTGGATGGAGAACCCTCAGGTGGAACAATCAGGGAAATCCGAGATAGTGCAGTAAGGACGGCTATTGCGGATAAGGGAAGAGGCAACCAGCTGAACCGGGGGGCCTCCCTGGCAAAAGGAGAAATATTGCTCTTTCTCCATGCCGACGCCCGCCTGCCCGCCGATGCCTTTGCTAGGATAGCTGTTGCCATGGGCAACCGAAAGATCATTGGCGGGGCTTTCAAATTGTCTATTGATTCCCGAAGGTTAATTTACCGGGTAATCGAAAAGGGAGTCCGCTATCGCTCCCGGTATCTGGGACTTCCTTACGGTGATCAGGGTATCTTTATCAGAAGACAGTATTTTCAGGAACTGGGGGGATTCCGTAATGTTCCTATCATGGAGGATGTGGACCTCGTGAGGCGGATCAGAAAACAAAAAAGGCACATCCTAATCCTGGACGATCCAATTGTCGTCTCTGCCCGGCGTTGGGAAAAGGAGGGGATTATCTACTGCACCCTGAGAAACTGGTGCCTGTTACTGCTCTTTTCCCTGGGCATTCCTCCGGAAAAACTCGTCAAATTTTATCCCTCTTCCCGGGAGACGCCTCCCTCTTGCAGCTAAAGTTATCCGCAATCATACTTTACGCATGTCATTCTTTCCGATCATCACAACAAACTAGTCCTTGTTTATATTCATACTGGTTTTTTCTCCTGGATTTAGTGAACCATAAATCCGATTGACGCAAATTGCTAATTTACTGATGCTCCATGCCATTGATGCCCGCTGGTTATAATAGGGTGTTTAATATTCCACATAGCAATTTGACGCATTCCCTGTAATTGCGTATAGGTTGCCACGTTTGCAGGAGTTCGGAACAACAGGAAGGTTTGAAAAATGAAAAAAGGCGGTTTTGGAAATTGATGAATAAAATCGTTGATCTGATTGCCTCTCTATGGCTTTACCACGGAATCCGCATCTTACTTGCTGCTCTGTTCATCTACGGCGGCGTCGTCAAACTCATGGATCCTCATGCTTTTGCCCGTACCATTTCCACCTATGATCTTGTGCCCGAGCCACTTTTGCCCGTTGTGGCCATCGGTCTGCCAGTGGTGGAGTTCCTGGCAGGTTTCGCCCTGGCTTTTGACCTCCGGGGAAGCCTTGCAACGATTACCGGCCTCTTGGCTCTTTTTCTTGCCGTTTTGGGCTATGGAATCCTTCAAGACCTAGATGTGGACTGTGGGTGCTTCGGGGCGGAGGAACTGGACAAACAGGCGGGGTTGCGACTGGCATTCTACCGCGACCTGGCATTGGCGGGCATTGTGGTGCCATATCTCTATTTTTCCCGTCGGATTCGTTTACAAAAAGTGAAAGCTCCCGAAAAAGGGCTGACAGAAGATCAACAATAAATTGAAAAGGAGAAGGAACATGTTCAAGAAGAGAAGCTTATGGATTTTGGCAACAATCGCAGTCTTTCTACTGGGGATTACCGGTAACGCCCTGGCAGCCTGGGGAACGAAGGAACTGGATACGGAAAAAAGCGCAGTCACGTTTGCCAGAGAAGTGGATCGA
>MVQR01000046.1 GCA_002067815.1 Syntrophus sp. PtaB.Bin001
GGAAAGAATCAGATCGATAAAAACGATATTCAACATCGCCAGGAAAAAAGCGATATTCCATTCAATGTGAAAAACTGTTCCCAGATCCAAACCGACCACTTCCTTTCTTAAATAAAAAGGCAAAGGTCATCACTCTGGGGATACTGACCTTTGCCCTGTAATTTCCGATTCCAGATGAAAGCGCTATCGGCATCAAGGCTTTCCGAGCATTTGTTTTGCGAGGTCCTGCGCAGCGATGTGAATCATATCCCAGGCACGGCTGAAAGTCGGCGAATACGCGAGATCCAGAAAAGCTACTTCTTCCACCGTCATGCCTGACCAGAGGGCGGCGGAAAGGGTGTTGATCCGGCTGACGGCTCCTTGGGGCCCCACAGCCTGAGCGCCCAGAAGAAGGCCCGTTGCTTTGTCGGCAATGAGCTTCAGCCCAAGCCGGGTTGCTCCCGGAGCAGCAATAGGCACTGCATCTCCCCAGATCAAGGTGCTGACGGGATGATAGCCCGCTTCAGCCGATTCCCTTTCATCCAAGCCCGTCGCGGCAATTTCCAGATCAAACAGTTTGAAAGCCTGAGCGCCGACAATGCCGGGAAATATCGAGGGGATGCCCGCTATGTTGCGCCCCGCGATCCGGCCCTGTTTGTTGGCGATATCGCCCAGGGGGATATGGGTCCATTTTCTGCTGACCCGGTGATAGGCTTCACAACAATCACCTACGGCATAAACCGCCGGATTCGAAGTTCTCTGAGAAAGATCCACGGAAACGGCGCCGGTTCTCCCCAGAACGAGCCCCATGTCTCCGGCCAGACCGACACTGGGCCGTACGCCGATAGCCAGCAGGATTAAATCCGCTTCCATATTTCCCTGGCTGGTAACCAGCCGCAGATTGCACGTCTCGCCTTTCTCGATGGCCTGGATCGAAGTGTCCGCTAATAGCTCGATGTTATGGTCCTTCAAGGATTCAACGATCAACTGCCCCAACTCGGGGTCCCAACGGGGAACGGGCATCCTGCCCCGATTTACGACCGTGGTGTTGACCCCGGCGTCATGGAAGGCTTCACACATCTCCATGCCGATAAAGCCGGCCCCGACAATAATGGCTTTCCGGCATTTAATCTCCTGAAGGAATTTCTTGATACCTACGGCATCGGGCAATTGTTTCAGGACAAAGACACCTTCCATATCTTCACCGGGAATCCCCGGCAAAATGGGACGGGTTCCCGTTGCCAGCACCAGAACATCAAAGGGAACAGCCCCTCCGTCATTTAAATAAACAACTTTCGCCGACAGATCGACCCGTTCGGCCTGTGCACCCATACGAACGTCAACGCCGCCTTCCCGGAATTTTTCCGGTGTTCTGGCAATCAAGCTCTTTGCGTCTTTAATGACATCACCGATGTAATAGGGCATGGGACAGGCCGCATAGGAAACGTATTCACCTTGTTCAATCATGGTTATGGCCAGTGTCGGATCCCGTCGTCCGGCTTCTGCGGCTGTGGAAGGTCCCCCCGCACCGCCACCGATAATTACAACACGTCTGTTCATGATCTTCACCCATCCTTTCCTTAATATTCTAGGACAATCAGGGGATAAATTGAATCGACATCACTGATAAGTCGTTTTCAAGCCAAGCTTTTCCGTGGTTTGCGGAAGAGATAAATCATTATGCCGACGGTCATCATTATAAGACAGAGCACCTGCCCCATGCTGAAAATTCCCCCCCAAACCAGACCCAATTGTACATCCGGTTCACGGAAAAATTCGATAAAAAAACGGACGAATCCATAGCCGAAGAGGTAGGCCGCAAAAAGAAAACCATCGAAAGGACTTTTTCGACGGATGCTCCAGAGAATGGCAAAAAGAACCAGACCTTCAAAAACGGCCTCGTAAAGCTGCGAGGGATGTCGAAGCTGGTGCAGTGAGTCGAGCGGGAAATACATGCCCCAGGGGACTGTCGTTACCCTTCCGTAGAGTTCACCGTTGATAAAATTGCCGATCCGTCCGAAAGTATATCCCAAGGGAACCGCTGGAGAAAACAACTCGACAATTTTCCAGAAAGGGATGCTTTTCTTCCGGCAATAAAAAAATGTGACCAGAAGCAAACCAAGCGCCCCGCCATGATAGGACATCCCGCTTATTCCCACAAACTGGATACCATCGGTAAATTGGAAAGGCAGAATTATTTCCAGGGGATGACTCAGATAGTAACTGAAATTATAGAAAAAGACATACCCCAGCCTCGCACCGACAATCAATCCGAAAATATCCCAGAGCAAAAGATCCTGAATCGTTTCTTTGGAAAAGGGATAGTGTTCCTTTTCCACCCGGTACATAACCAGGACATAAGTCAGGAAAAAAGCCAAAAGATACATCAGGCTGTAATATCGGACCTGGAATGAACCAATCTGGAACAGCTCCGGCCGGAGTTTTTCGGGAAGGTGCTGCCAGAAGAGAAGAAAAGAATCCATACTCAGGAGCTCCTTCCCACATAGGTATCCCCTTTGAGATCTTCTACATAGAGTTGCGCGGAAAAGGCTGCCGTCGCCGCATCGCCGCAGGCGGTAACAACTTGACGGAGCAATTTGGAAATGCAGTCCCCGCAGGCAAAAATCCCCTTTGCCGAGGTTTTCATTTCGCTGTCGGCCAATATGTAACCGCTTTCGTCGCAAGCCACCAGTTGTCTGACAAATCCGGTATTGGGCGTCAAACCCACAAAGACAAAGGCCCCATCAACCGGTATAACTTTTGACATTTCAGGATTCCTGAGATTTTTGATTTTTACGCCTTCGACAAAGTCTTTCCCCTGAATTTCCTCAACAACCGAATCCCAGGCAAATTCGATCCGTTCATTCGCAAAAGCGCGCTCCTGCAAAAGAGGAGTCGCCCGCAGACGATCCCGCCGATGCACGATCGTTACCTTCCGGGCAAATCGAGTAAGGAAGAGAGCCTCCTGAACGGCGGTATCTCCACCGCCGACAACGACGACCTCCCTTTCCCGGTAAAAAGGACCGTCGCAGGTGGCGCAATACGATACGCCCTTCCCGACAAAAGCCTCCTCACCCGGAACTCCCAGACGACGCCAGTTGGCTCCTGTGGCCAGGATAACAGCCAGCGCCCGATAGTTGTTACGCCCACCCTTTACAAACCAGCCTATCTCAGGCTCTTCACCTTCTGATCGGGGAGAAATCTCTCGGATGTCATCGGCCAGAATCGTCAGTCCGAACTGGCGGGATTGGGTTTTGAAGCGCTCAATAAGGTCATAACCGTTGATCCCTTCGGGAAATCCCGGGTAATTTTCCACCAAATCAGTAACCGTGATCTGACTGACCGATGACTCCCCTTCCAGCAGCAAAGTCTTCAGACCACCCCGCGAAGCATAAAGTCCGGCAGTCAATCCTCCCGGACCGCCGCCGACAATGATCACATCGTAAACCGGTCCTGACTCTTTTTTTTGTTCCATATAATTATACCCTGCCCAAGATCGCGATTTTTATAAAGAATGTTCATACAAAGACTTGGTTTTATTTAATCGATATATCTTTAAATTGTAAAGAATAAATTTCCGATCAGCAATTTCTCCTTTCTTAATCATGACCTGGAAATTCGATTCCCTGCTTTGCATACTGCATACATTTTTCTCCTTGACAGGGTGTTTTCAGTCTCGTATTAGCTGAGACCGGAACAGAATATGCAAATTGTTTCAGCTGTCCACTTTATTGTGATGAACGGCACTCAAGAGGTTTGACAGAATGAATGATTTCAGCATGATAACTGGATCAGGGAAGAAAAGTCGGCATAATTTCGGAGGAAAAGATACATTCCCTCAATCACTGACAGAAAAAGATACCGGACAGAATTCTGCAGTTGCTTCCAAATCCGATTCACTAGATATCCTTTTCGACATGGTCGCCAAGTCTCTAACCTCACTGCTTTCTTACAGCAACTTCAGCGACGCCATAAAAAAGACCCTGGAATTCCTGGGAACGACAACGAATATGGATCGCGTTTATATATTTGAAAACCACATCGATCCGGATAAAGGCATACTGTTGACGAGTCAGCGTTTTGAATGGGCATCGGATCAGGCATCAGTTCAGATTGACAATCCCTACCTGCAAAATATCCCTTATGAGACCGTATCGCCCCGCCTGGCGGGCTTGCTGCAGGCTGACATGGTTTGTAAAGAAGTTTCAAGGAATTTTACCCCCTCCGAGCAGCAGTATCTTGCTCCACAAGGCATTAAATCCATCATTATTGTCCCTATACGGATCGACGGCCGACTCTGGGGATTCGTCGGTTTTGATGATTGTCATCAGGAAAGGGACTGGACACAAAACGAAGAATCCATTCTCCGGGTAGCAGCAGCAGGAATTGGCAATGCAATCAAAAGAAAGCAGGCAGAAGAAGCCCTAAAATACAGTGAAGCTCTATACAGAATATTTTTCGAAACAACTCAATCGGTTGTTCTACTACTTTCACCGGATGCCCGGATTTTGGCATGGAATTCGGCGGCAGAAAAGTTATTCGGCTGCAATATCGAAGAAGTCATCGGGAAGTCCTATGTGGAGCTCTTTGTTCAGAAGCGGGATCAGACAGAAGTTCGGAATTCCATCCTGCAGATCCTGGCGGGTAAGGAAAGTCGAAATGTTGAAGGGGAAATCGTGGCTAAAAACGGTGCTATACGGACTATTCGCTGGAATGCCGTACGCCTTCCCGAAAGGAATACCATCCCCAGTGGAATTATTGCCTGCGGTCAGGATATCAGCGAAAGGAAACGGATCGAAAGTGATCTTGCAAGGGCGCAAAAGCTGGAGACGGTCGGGATTCTGGCCGGCGGAATAGCCCACGATTTCAACAATCTGCTTGCAACTGTTCTAGGCAACATCTCTCTGGCCAAAGTGGAGCTTAATCCGGACGATGAAATCTTCATTAAGTTGACCTGTGCCGAACAGGCCTGTTTTCAGGCTCGAGAACTTACCAACCGTCTTATCTCCTTTTCCGATAGCGGTGCCCCTTTACGGAAAACCATGTCTCTTGCTGCCTTCCTTCAGAAAGTCGTCCCCTTTTCCCTGACTAACGCAGCGATTCATTGTGAATACGCGCTGCCTGAAAATCTCCATCATGTCACCATAGATGAGGATCAGATACAGCACGTAATCGGCCATCTTCTTCGTAATGCCCAGGAAGCGATGCCGGATGGAGGTCAGATCGTGATCGAGGCTGAAAATGTCGATGTGGCGGGAGATCTTCTGCCGGGATTGGAATCCGGTCCTTATGTACGCTGTGCAATTCGTGATCAGGGAAAAGGTATTCCCAGGGAGATACAGCCTCACATCTTCGATCCCCATTTCACATCAAAATCTCAAGGTACGCAAAAAGGCTCCGGCCTTGGACTGGCTGTCTGTTTTTCCATCATCAAAAAGCATGACGGAACAATCACATTCTCATCCGAACCTGGAAGAGGAACAACGTTTGAGATTTACCTTCCCGCTGTAATGAAAAAAGAGGATGCAGCCCCGGTAGAATCTTCAGCCAAGCCTGTCGCAGAACGTATCCTTTTGATGGATGATGAGGAGACCGTTCGAGAAATAACAGGACAGATACTGACACATCTGGGATATGAAGTTGAACTGGCCTCCAATGGCGATGAAGCAATCGCCCGTTTTATGAAGGCGGAATCCGAGGGCAGACCATTCTCCCAAGTACTCCTGGACCTTACCATCCGCGGTGGGATGGGAGGATTCAAAACCCTTCAGAAGCTCAGGGAAATCAATCCCGAGGTAAGGGCCGTTATCGTCAGCGGCTACACAAACGATCCCGTCGTTGAATTTTTTAATATGCATGGGTTTAACGCTTCATTAACGAAACCATTCACCATTAAGCAGCTTAAAACGGCTTTAGCAAATTCAAAGGCTTAGCCGGCATTCCCGGAATACTTACGAATCAATCGGGAAACATAGCAATGCTTTTGATGAATATCAGGAAAATAAATACCCCTTGACTTTCCTGAAGGTTCATAATAAAAATATCGGAAATTCCAACTATACGCCCGGGAAGTTGGGAGCTTGTTCCCGTGTATGGTATAAAGTAAAGTTGGCTGCGGACATTTTGAAGTGCAAAGGTTAACCGCCATGCTCTTTTTTGGTCTTGGCGGTTTTTTTACATGCAGAATGCCTGGCCAACGGAAAAAAATTGAGAAAGGAAGAGGGAAGCGATGCCGGAAGGAAAAGTAAAATGGTTTAATGAACAGAAAGGATTCGGCTTCATCGAAAAGGATGAAGGCGGCGATGTATTCGTTCATTACAGTGCCATTCAGAGCAGTGGTTTTAAAACCCTGTACGAGGGACAGCGAGTCAGTTTCGAAGTACAAACGGGTCAGAAAGGACCGGCTGCTGTTAATGTAAAACCTATGTAAGCCCTACTACCAACTTTTTAAGATCAAATAAAAAAGCACTTCGGAGCCGACGAAGTGCTTTTTTATTTGCGGATGCCAACCTCCGATTTTCCTTACATAATAAACACATCAAAAACAGCGGAGAGTTTATCAATGGAATACAAGAAAAGGGATTGTTCCATCGTGCACAATATTTTTAATGGAATTCCCCAAGAAAAAATCCGATATGTCATTACTGCCACTGGTACCTATGACCAACAGGGTTTTTCGCGTCGCTTCCATTTCCTTGGCTGTCTTATAGATAATCTCCCGGGGCCTGCCCGCACGCACCTTCTTTTTTATTATTAAATCATGGGCTTGCAGATATTTATCGACCTTCTCTAGAATCACACCGCCTTGGCCTGGGTCATCATTGACATTCAGCAAGGTTACTTCACGGGAAAAGTTAACAATGTCATTGATCCGGGCAAACTCTTTAACGGCATTGTTAGCTTTGAGATTCCCGTCATAAGCGATCAACACGTCCATTTCCATGGGTAGTTGCTCATCAGTCACGGCGATTAACGGGCATCTGCCATAGCTGACTATTTTTTCGAAAGTATCGTCGGGAGTTTCGTTGGCTCCATAATGGAAAAATGTCTTGATACCGAGCACCAGGAGGTCTGCCAATTCCGACTCCTTGATGATCTCTTTGGCCGGGGTGCCGCTTTTCATGATCTTCTCGCATTTTATACCATTGCTTTTACAGATCGCTTCAAATTCATCCAGTAATTTTTCCGATGCAGCTGTGGATTGGTTGATTTTCTCATCGACCAATTTTTCGGCATAATAGAAAGCCCCGATGTTGGCGCCTGCAGAATGTCTCTCTATCCCAAAAGTATCAACAACACAAATTCCTGCCAGCGTGGCTCCGCTGTTCTTCGCAAGTGCCATTCCATAAGCGACAGCCCTCCGACCATAGTCTGAACCATCAATGCCGACCAAGATTCTCAAGCCCATTTATACACCTCTAAGATTTATTTATGTTTTATCTATACATGGAAACAACCATATGGTCAACATTCTGAGCTGCCTTATGTTTCCCATTTTCACAATCACAAGACGGCCGGGTTCATTATGGCTGGGAACCTACCCACCCCAAGAGGCAATCCCATAAATTATGGCAGCTCCCAGTTATATCATTTTCAATAAATTCGGCGGTTAAAGTTGGAAATCAAAGGCTGTCGGCTCTCTTGTTTGTCACTATATTTTTAATAATTACAGTGAAATATTTATCTCAAGTTCAAACATACCATAAGCAATATATATATAGTAACATTATAGTCTTTTTATGTTTATTTTCCTCCTTATTGTTTATATACATCCGCAACTTGATATATTTGTTAACTATAAATTTGTTCAAGAAATTTTAGGGAAGGAGGAAAATATGACTGTAGGACAATCAATTCAAGTAGCCGGTATTGTATACCTGACTCTAGCTGTCATTGCATTTGGAGTTGCAGGTATGATTGTGTTGATGTCGAAGTTGTTTAAATAATTTTAACTTTAGGCAACAGGAACAATTGATAAAGCAGCATTTGTTTTAATTTTTTAAGTTCTGACGGGAGAAGATAATATGGTAAATTTTGATGTATTACAATTGTTTCAAGGTATCGCAACACTGGTTGCGCAGGACCCCACCCATGCGATAGCCCGCATCGTCTTGATGTTGATGGGAATAGGTTTTGTTTATCTCGGTTACAAGGGAATCCTGGAAGCGCTGATCATGATTCCCATGGGAGTGGGTATGGCGGCGGTCAACGCCTCTGTTTTATTTCTGGCTCCAGGTAAAACCGGAACCATTTTTCTTGATCCCCTGATTACTGATCCATCGACCCTCGTTAATATCCTACAGATCAACTGGCTCCAACCCGTCTACACGATGACCTTCAGCAACGGGTTGATCGCCTGTCTCGTTTTCATAGGCATCGGCGTTCTCTGCGATATCGGCTATGTGTTGGCAAGCCCCTTCACCAGCATGTTCATCGCCATCTTTGCGGAAATGGGATCCGTTACCGTCTTCCCGCTCGCTGTGGCCTTTGGAATGACCCCCAAAGAAGCGGCGGCAGTTGCCATTGTCGGCGGTGCTGATGGCCCCATGGTGCTATTCACCTCTCTGATGCTCTCCCCGCACCTCTTCGTACCCATCGGAATTGTGGCCTATCTCTATTTGAGCCTCTGCTACGGATTGTACCCCTTTCTCATTAAGGCGATAATTCCGAAAAAATGGATGACCGTTCCCGTAGACCTCAGCAAACTGCCCAAGGTTACAGCAACGCAGAAGATAATGTTTGCCGTGATTGCCTGTACGATCCTCTGCCTGCTCTTCCCCGTTGCCGGGCCACTGTTTTGCTCCTTTTTCGTCGGCATCGTGATCCGGGAAGCGGGCGTTAAACCCTATATCGAACTGATCGAGACCACGATACTCTATTCGGCAACCTTTTTCCTGGGGCTCATCCTCGGCGTCCTCTGCGAGGCCGGCACCATTTTGAATCCTACTGTTTTGAAGATATTGATCCTCGGCTCCACGGCCCTTCTCGTGTCCGGCATCGGCGGCCTAATCGGCGGCGTTATCATGTATTTCATCAGCGGGAAGAAGTTCAACCCGGTTATCGGGATTGCCGGGGTCTCCTGCGTACCGACTACAGCAAAGGTAGCACAGAAGGTGATTTCCAAGGCCAATCCCCGCGCGATCGTTCTGCCGCTTGCCCTGGGCGCAAACGTCAGCGGTGTAATCACGACGGCCATTCTTGCCGGTATTTATTGTACACTGTTGAAATAATGTTCAAGCAGAAACGCCAGTGGTGGTGGGTTATTGGAACATGCATTGCCTTGTCGGGGGTTGCTCTGGTGCGCCTTCTCGCCCCGGAGTATCCTCCCGGCACCACCCGCATCGGAATTAATTCCATCGGCTATACCCTTGTTATTTTTGGTCTTTTTTCTCTGACGTTGGCAATGCGAAACGACAAATGAAGATCGTGAAGGCTTGACGTCCTTTGACAATTCTAAAATGAAATCTTAATCAGCTTCGGTCAGAAAAAGGCCGAAGCTGATTAAGCCAACCGTATAACTTACCTCATGAAAAAGCATAAAGGCTTATAATCCTTTTTATGCAACTAAACACATTCATTTAGACTAACCAATTAATATCACAGGAGAATTAAAGATGGTATCAGGAAAAAACACTAGAACTTTGTCTATAAGTTTGCTTTTTTTACTTCTTCCTTCGCTGGCCTTGGCTTCAGAAGGAACTCTTCAGGTGGACTTTCCCCTCTGGAGTGGATCTTTTTTTGTAGGACTTCTCCTCTGCATTGCCATAATTCCCCTGATCAACGGGGACTGGTGGGGTAAGTATTTCGGCTTTGTCTCTCTTGGCATGGCCATTCCGGCGGCCATCATTGTCTTTTCCAAGGATTGGCATATCCTATTCAATGTATTCACGGATTACATTTCCTTCATAATCCTTCTCGGCTCTCTGTTCATCATCGCCGGTGGCATTGTGATCCGTATCGGGGCAAAAGGCACGCCCAAGCTCAACACAATATTTCTTTTCGTCGGCGCCATCTTCGCGAGTCTCATCGGCACCACCGGTGCCAGCATGGTTCTTCTGAGGCCTTTGATCCGTGCCAATAACTGGCGGAAACATGTTGTCCACATCTACATTTTCTTCATCTTTCTGGTATCGAATATCGGAGGCTCATTGACACCTTTGGGCGACCCCCCTCTGTTTCTGGGATTTCTTAAGGGGGTTCCCTTCTTCTGGACTTTGAGGCTGATTCCCATATGGGCCCTTGCCGTCGGGATATTGCTGTTTCTTTTCTTCCTCCTGGATTCCTATTTCAACAAGAAAGAGGACTCGCAAATGGCCCTGCAGGCGTCTCAGGGCCTGCCGGACAAAACGCTGGAGATCAAGGGTACAATCAATTTCCTTTTTCTCCTCATCGTCATCGGCGCTTTTTTTCTTCCCCATATCCCTTGCTTAAGGGAGGCCGTCATGATCGCCGCGGCGGGTCTTTCCATATACTTCACACAGAAAGAGCTCCGGGAGGAAAACGCCTTCACCTACCACCCGATCAAGGAAGTAGCGATTCTCTTTGCCGGAATCTTTGTTACCATGGCCCCGGTTCTGGTCATGCTTGAAATGAACGGCGCCAAGCTTGGCGTGATTCAACCTTGGCACTTTTTCTGGGCCTCGGGAACACTCTCCAGCTTCCTGGATAACGCGCCTACCTATCTCGTGTTCATGAGTACGGCCCAAAACGTCGCCCATACAATGGGCATCGTTGACAACCTCGTTGTCGGCGTCCCCCCAACCCTGCTGATGGCAATTTCAGCAGGCTCCGTCTTTATGGGAGCGAACTCGTACATCGGAAATGGACCGAACTTCATGGTCAAAGCTATCTGCGAAGAAAACGGCGTCAAGATGCCCTCCTTCTTCGGTTACATGGCCTGGTCCATCGCTGTCCTGGAACCCCTTTTCATACTGGTTACATTTGTATTTTTCATCTAGAGAAGTGAAGAGGCAGGTTGAGGAATCGGGTGTGCCCCCAGACCTCAGGACAGAACAAAACAAGGAAGGCGGGAAACCAAAAGTTTTCCCCTTCCTGTTTCCTCAGGGCAAGGAAGAAAGGTGCGACGCTAGATTGACCTTCTTGTTATTCAACCCAAGTTTTTTTCGGATATGGTTACGATGAAGCGCCACGGCGCCCGGACAGACATTCATCAATTCGGCAATCTCCTTGGTCGTTTTGCCGTCCTTGATCAGCGAGGCCACCTGAATCTCTCGCGGTGTCAGGTTCAATGACTGGGATGTTAATTTATGACGGAAGGGCGAGGTTATTTCATTCAGGTGGCTTTCCATAATAGATATATAATTCATCTGAGTCGTATCGAGCATAGTCATTTTGACTTTCTCAATATATGGGAGGACCATGCTTTTTATGTTGGAAAGAACCTTTTCTTCCAGTTCGTTCTTATCCTCCTCCCTTTTTTTAAGAAGTACCGTCAAGGCAGCGTT
>MVQR01000047.1 GCA_002067815.1 Syntrophus sp. PtaB.Bin001
CGAAGATTCCACTAGGTCGAGAAGAGTTTTCATATCCATTATCAGGTTTTCGTCCAGCTGAAGCTGGCCGTCCAGCTCGAACCAGTCGCCCGATTTGCGCACTTTAAGGCGGAATTGACCGAAAGAAGCCTGCTGTGGGGTTTTCAGGGATTCTCCTTCCGGCCACTCTATCAGCACTTCGCCCTGTTCCTGCAAGGGTTTCATCTCCAGCAGGACATCGAGGCAATCCTCTGGAGTTTCCAGATATCCTTGTCCCCTGTTGTTCATCACCATGGCCAGGGTGGGGCAGCTGTCTTCCAGGAATTTCACCTTTTGAATTTCCAGATAGAGGTTTCGCCGGGCGAGCATCCTTTTCCCTGCTATATCCGCCATCACATGCTCCATGCCTTTGCCCGGCTTCAGGCAGGTTTCGCCGCTGCCAAAGGGCCGCACCACCAATTCCACATGAAATCCGTCGCCGATCGGCGCCAGTTGCACGACGGGCCTGGGATCTCCCTCAATTTCCTCCAGGGATTCCGCGCCGCCGCCGATAGTGGAATGGATTGTCACCAGGGTGGCGATTTCCGCCATGGCTTTCATTAATTCTTCCCTGGCGTTTGCCGGGACCGTGAGTCCTTTGCTGCCAAGAATCTGTCCGATCCGCCGATGTGTGTCCGAGAATTCGCAGATCCGGAACCGCGTGGGACTTTCCTGTACCATCGCCACCTTGGATTCCGTTAGGGGCACGCTCAGCCGCAGACTGATCCCTTCTGGCGATTCCGTAACCATCAGTTCCACTTCACCACGGAGAAACTCCACGGATTTTTCCGGATTTTCTTCGGAAAAGATCAAAGGGTGTCCCGCCAGCAGGGGCAGGGTTCTTTCCCAGTCGAAATAGTAGTCGGAGCCGCTGTAATTGCCGTAATATCGGGCTTCCGCCTTCAGGGTCGCCCGGATCATGTGGTCCTGCCGGCTCAGATATTCCAGATTGGTGCCCTTGTGCAGCCGGCTAAGGGCCACGGGTCGTCCTGAAGTCCAGCCGCCGCGGGCCTTCTGCCTCTGCTCCAGCGGTTTGAGAGACAGCCCCTCTTCCGTGTGACGGAACAGCCAGATCAGGCGTTTTTCTTTGGAAATGGCAGCGGGGCGCTCTGTGGCCGCGGTCTGGGTCAAAGCCCGAAGGCTTTTCCGCCATGATTCCTCAAAACGAATCGAGGGAATCAGAGAAACCATTCCCGTGCTTGCGCTGATTTCTTCGGCCTGCTGTCCGTAGAAGGAACTGTTTATGCCGGAGGCACTGAGCAGGGCGGCGCATTCCATTGCCGTCCAGGACATGCCGCTCTCCAGGGCTTGCTGATACAGTGTCTGCAGGGCTGTTACGGTTTTGCTGCTGAGGCGGTGTTTTTGCCAGTATTCCGCCAGGGCCGCAAAGACGGCGCAAATTCCGGTTCGTCCCTGGAAAAGATCGTAATCAGGCCATTCCGGTTCCATCAGCAGGGCGGCGGCGATTTTTCGTAAAGCGGTCAGGCCGGCGAGATAAAAGGCATTGGGGTTGTTGCGGTGAATGCTGAGGAAGAGGTATTTCTTGATTTTTGCCGCCCAAGAAGTGTCCGGTTCGCCGGCATAGGCCTTCAGGAGGGCTAGAAGAAAAAAAAGGCCCACCGGATCGGTGAAAAAATTATTCCGGATTCCCGTTCTCCGGACCAGGGAGCGGAGATCGGCCTCCGATGCGGCGATGGACTCGTGATTCCGGCCTTCGAGGAAAAAAAGGAATCCCAGCAAACCGTCGGTCATGCCATCCTCTTCTTTGGCCATTTTATCAATAAGATCGCGTGCTTCGACAAGGCGACCTCCGAGAAGCAAACGGAGGGACAGGACATGAAGAAAGGGCCGACCGCCGTTTTCCGGCATCTCGTTTTTAATGTCCATGGCTTCGCTCAACGCGGCCTCGTCGGGTTCTACGAAGATCAGACTCTGGAATAATATCCGGGATAAAGCCGCAGTCCGGAGGTCCAGAGGCAGCGTGTGGAACCACGCCTGATCGAAGGGCTGGTTGCAGATGCGCAGAAAGGGGTCCGGCGTGCGGAATTGGGTAGGGCAAAAGCGCATCATCTGGTCGTACAACGCTTTTACTTCTTTAGAGTCCTGCCGGTAGAAGGCGATGCGAAAGTCCCGGAGCGCCCGTTTCCAGTCGTATTCCGGAGAGTAACGGGAAAGATAGCGGTTGCCGGGCATCAGCCTTTGAATCGCCCGGGCCATTTTTTCAAAATACCCTTCCGCGATCGCCCGTCGGGTGGCAATTTCCCGGAAGCCTTCGGGGCATTGATAACGATCATCCACCAATCCCAGCTTCAATATGTGTTTCAGCGCCGGTTGCAGGTTCTGCCAACTGGTTTTGCCTGTTCCCGCAAAAGGAATTCCCGTCACATCAAAACAGCGAATAACGGTAGCCATGCTCATAGGTTCCATAGCCAGGGAGCAGAACTGAACCAGGATCTGTTCTTCCGGGGGTAATGCGTCGTAGATACTTGAAAGTTGCCGGCGTTTTTTTGAAGCGGTTACTAATTTTAGCTGGTCACTCATATAAAACCTGTTTCGTGGATCTCCATTTGATCATGATTCTGCGATATTTTCTTTTTCCATGCAAGGTCTTTTCCAAATATCTTTTAAAAACATTGGGACATTAGTGGCATCGTATATGTCATTTGCAGCAAAGACTCGAATAAAGTCGGAAAATGTGGTAGCAAAAAACATCGTTTTTTTCCACTTTCGGATAAAGAGGAAGCAAGGGGCGGCCTGGCAGAGGCGTGCAGTTCCGTCTGTCAGGGAACTGATAGTTTTGCAGGTCCAGATAATGCTTCGGTCCGGAAGGGGGATTCCAACCAGATTCGTAAGGAGGTTTTCCATGAGAGTCCGCGTATCAGCTGTTTTCGAACAGGCTGGTGAAATTCTATGCATGAAGTATATCTATGGTGGAAAAGAGGTTTTCTCTCTGCCCGGCGGCGGGGTGGACAAGGACATCCCTCTCCAGGAGGCCATCGTCAATGAATGGAAAGAGGAACTGGGAATAAAAGTCGACATCGGCGACGTTATCCTCATAGGAGAAGCGCCTGCCGGAAAGCGACATCCCCAGACTCTACACATTGTTTTTGAAGCCTTGGAAATCCGCGGGACTCCCAAAGTGCGGCCGGACGCCACCCACTCTCTGGATGTGGCCTGGGTTCCCGTGGAAAAATTGTCATCCCTTCCTCTATATCCCGATGTCGGCAAGCATCTGTCCTCCTTGCTTACCGAAGAACCACGCCGTTCCGTTTCCTTCATCGGCAACTGCATGGAAAGAGGTTACTGGTAGAGGGAATCCGCCGCTCCGCCTCCCAACACCTTGTAAAGGGTGACTTGATTGGCGAGCCGGTTGAGACGGAGATTGATCAACCCTTGCTGGGCGCTGTAAAGGGCTCGATGGGCCACCAGAACGTTCAGGTAGCTGTCGATTCCTCGGAGATAACGGGCGTCGGAAAGCCGGTAACTTTCGGCCGTAGCCTCCACAAGAGCTTCCTGAGCCGCCAGCTGTTCTCCCACTGTCCCTTTTTGGGCCAGGGCATCAGCCACTTCCCGGAAAGCCGTTTGGATCGTCCGCTCGTATTGTGTCACGTACATCTCCCGCTCCACCTTTGTGACCTTGTAAGCCCACCAAGTTCGAGCGTCGAAAATAGGAACAACGATCTGCGGGGCAAAAAGCCAGGTTTCCTGGCCGCCTTTGAAGAGCCGGGACAGATCGGCGCTTGCCGTTCCAAAGGCGGTAGTCAGGGAAATTCGGGGAAAGAAGGCCGCCCGGGCCGCGCCGATATTGGCGTAGGCCGCTTTAAGCCGATGTTCCGCCGCCAGTACGTCGGGGCGGTTCAGGAGCACGTCGGAGGTCAGACCCGCGGATATCTCCCTTGGGGGAGTGACGCCGTTAAGATCTACCGGCAGGAGTTCCGCCGACACAGGTGTTCCCACCAGGAGATTCAGGGCGTTTTCTTCCTGCGCCGTCAGTTGGGTATAGATGGCGACGTTTCGGCGGGCTGTCTCCACTTGAGTTTGGGCGTTGCGCAGGTCCAGTTCGGACGAGATACCAACCTCATAACGTTTCCGGATCAGATTGTAGGATGTGTTCTGGTCCTCAAGCGTGGACCGGGCAAGTTTCAGGTTCTCCCGATCGGCGGCAAGGGTGAACCAGGCGTTGGCCGTTTCGGATATCAACAGGATCCGTGCATTGTGCCGGGCCTGATCCGTGGCTAGGTACTCTTCCAGTGCGGCATCTTTCAGACTGCGGATGCGGCCGAAGAAATCGATTTCCCAGGCAGTGATGCCGAGATCGACGCTGTATTGTTGGGTGGTTATCTCATGGCCGGTGGACGAAAGATCAGCGGGAATATGTTCCTTGTATTTGCTTCCGACCGCCTGGACCACGGGCAGCAATTCAGCCCGCTGGACCCCGTAAAGGGCCCTAGCCCGCTCCACGTTCAGGACTGCAAGACGGAGATCGCGACTGTTGTTCAGGGCGATTTCTATGACCTTCTGCAGGCGCGTCTCGGGAAGAAAATCCCGCCAGGGCAGTGTCGTTACCGCCGGGGCTGACGGAGCGGGTTTCGCCCCCTGGTAGGCCGCACCTGCGGGCCAGTCGGCCGGGACGGGGGCTGCCGGGCGTTCGTATTTCGGCGCCATGGTGCATCCTCCCAGCAAAACAACGATCGCTCCCAACAGAAAAAGTCCGTATCTATTCTTTTTTAGATTCATATCATCGATCCTCCGAGGGAACTGTGTCCTCCGGTTTGGTTTTTTGCTTCCGTTGTTTTCCGAACATCTTTTCGATCAGCACGTAGAATAGAGGAGCAAAAATGACAACCAGGAGGGTGGCGGTAATCATTCCTCCCAGCACGCCGGTGCCGATTGCATTCTGTGCTCCCGCTCCGGCCCCTGTGGCAATGGCAAGGGGTAGAACGCCGAAACCAAAGGCCAGCGAGGTCATGACGATGGGCCGGAATCTCAATTTAGCCCCTTCCAGAGTGGCGTCGATCAGGTCCATTCCCCGTTCCTGCCCGGCTTTGGCGAATTGAACGATCAAAATGGCATTCTTGGTTGTCAGCCCCAGAGTCGTCAGCAGACCGATCTGGAAATAGACGTCATTGGGCAATCCCCGCAGGCTCGAAGCAATGACACCGCCGATCGCTCCCAGAGGCAGGGCGAGCAGGACCGAGAAAGGAATCGGCCAGCTTTCGTAGAGGGCGGCAAGGCAGAGGAAAATCACGAAAATGGAAAAGGCATAGAGCAACCCTGTCTGAGAACTGGCCATCCGCTCCTGATAGGAAAGACCTGTCCAGTCGAAACCCACTCCCTTCGGCAATTTCCCGACGAATTCTTCCATGACTTGCATGGCTTCGCCGGAACTCCTGCCCGGCGCAGCCTCACCGACGATATTGATGGACGGGAAGCCATTGAAACGTTCCAGCTTGGGAGAACCGGAAGTCCAGTGGCCGGAGGCGAAAGCGGCAAAGGGGACCATCTGGCCGGCGCTGTTGCGGACATGAAGCCTTTCCAGATCTGTAGGCAACATGCGGTAGGGGGCATCAGCCTGCGCATAGACCCGCTTGACCCGGCCGCCTTGAATGAAGTCATTGACGTAGGCACTGCCGAAAGCCGCGGAAATAGTATTGTGGATCGAAGTGATGGGCACCCCCAGCGCACCGGCCTTTTCCCAGTCCACGTCAATCCGGTATTCAGGCACATCTTCCAGGCCGTTGGGTCGGACTTTAGTCAATACCTTGTTCTGCATGGCCATGCCGAGAAGTTGATTGCGGGCTGCCATCAGTGGGCCATGTCCCAGACCACCCCAGTCCAGCAATTGAAAATCAAACCCCTTTGATGTGCCCAGTTCGATAACCGCCGGTGGCGCGAAAGCAAAGACCATCGCATTGCGCATCCGGGAAAATGCTCCCATGGCCCTTCCCGCCACCGCGCTAACTTTCAGATCCCGCCGGTTTCTGAGATCCCAATCCTTCATCTTGACGAACGCCAAACCGGCATTCTGGCCCCGGCCGGAAAAGTTGACGCCGGAAATCGTCATGATGGACTCGACGGCATCTTTTTCCTTACCGAGTATATAGTCGCGGACATCCTTCATCACCTTGTCTGTCTGTTCCAGGGTCGAGTTTGCGGGAAGCAGGGCCTGCACCATTAGGATTCCTTGATCTTCATCGGGAAGGTAGGCAGTTGGCATGCGGAGGAACAGAAATCCCATGGCAACCACAATCAGAACGAAAACGGCCAGATAGCGGAATTTCCGGGAAAGAGAGTGGCCGACGAGCCGGATGTAACGGTCCCGGATAGAAAAAAATGTGCGATCGAACCACAGGAAAAAAGGCCGTAGGAAAGAAATCGCGTTTTCCGCCGGTTCGTGTCCCGCCGCCACCGGTTTGAGGAGCGATGCGCATAAAACGGGTGTCAGAATGAGAGCGACCAGCACGGAAAGCAGCATGGAGGCGATGATGGTGATGGAAAACTGACGGTAGATGACTCCCGTGGAGCCGCCGAAAAACGCCATAGGACCGAACACGGCCGATAGGACGAGCCCGATGCCGATCAGGGCGCTGGTGATCTGATCCATGGACTTGCGGGTGGCTTCCTTGGGAGGGAGGCCTTCCTCACTCATAATCCGTTCCACGTTTTCCACCACTACAATTGCGTCATCCACCAGCAAGCCGATGGCCAGGACCATGGCGAACATGGTCAGCATGTTGATGGAGAATCCGAAAATCCCCAGCACTGCAAAAGTTCCCAAAAGCACAACCGGCACGGCGATGGTGGGGATCAGCGTAGCACGCAGATTTCCCATGAACAGGTACATGACAAGGAAAACCAGGAAGATTGCCTCGAAAAGGGTTTTGACCACTTCCTTGATGGCAACCTTGACAAAGGGGGTTGTGTCGTAGGGGTAAACGACTTTCATGCCGGCAGGAAAATAACGGCTCATTTCGGCCAGCTTGTTGCGGACATTATTCGCCGTGTCCAGAGCATTGGCGCCGGCGGCCTGCCGGATGGCCATGGCGGAAGAGGGCTTTCCGTTGTACTGGGCCTGCACATCGTAAGCTTCCGTACCCAGTTCTGTTCTGCCGACGTCTTTGACCCGAACGATGGAACCGTCTGGGTTGGTACGAAGCGGAATGGCGGCAAACTCTTCAGGTGTCTTGAGCAGGCTCTGGACTATAATGGCTGCGTTCAGACGCTGACCTTCCACCGCCGGCGCCCCGCCGAACTGCCCGGCGGAGACTTCCACGTTATAAGCCTTCAGTGCTGTAATGACATCCGCAACCGTCATGTGATAATCGGTCAGCTTGTTGGGATTGAGCCAGACCCGCATGGCGTACTGGGTGCCGAAAATCTCGACCTCGCCGACCCCTGGCACCCGGGAAAGCACTTTTTCCAAGTTGGATTGGGCATAGTCCCGCAAATCGTTGCCGTCCATGCTTCCGTCTTCAGAGATCAGGCCGACGATCATAAGATAATTCCGGGTGGATTTGGCCACCTTGATGCCGGTATTTTGCACGGTTTCGGGCAGGCTTGCCATGGCGAGCTGCAGCTTGTTCTGCACCTGGGCCCAGGCCAGATCGGGATCGGTTCCGGGGGCGAACGTCAGCTCCACGCGGGCTTGGCCCGATGAATCGCTGGTCGCGGAGAGATACAGCATCTTGTCGAAGCCGGTCATCTTCTGTTCGATGATCTGCGTTACACTGTTTTCAACGGTTTCCGCCGAGGCTCCCGGGTAGGTAGCGGTGATGGCGATGGACGGCGGGGCGATAGGCGGATATTGGGATATCGGCAGATTATAGATCGCCAGTCCCCCGGCCGCCATCATGATGATGGCGATGACCCAGGCGAAAACCGGCCTATCTAGAAAGAATCTCGATAACATGAGCGCCTCCGTCAGTTCGATTTTGCAGTTTGTGGGACCGTCGCCTTGGCTTCTCCATTGAAAGGAACAACTTTCACGGGAATACCTGGTTTTACCTTCTGCATTCCTTCGACGATCACCCGGTCGCCGGATGCGAGGCCGGAGGAGACAAGCCATCTGTTGCCGATCGCGCGCTCGACCTTCAGCATCCTCTGCTGGACCTTGTCCTGATTATCCACTATCAGGGCGAGAGGGTTCCCTTTCGGGTCGCGGCTGATGCTCTGCATTGGAGCCAGAATCGCCTGTTCGTTTATCCCTTCATCCAGGACGGCGCGAACGTACATTCCCGGCAGCAGAACGCCCTTCGGATTGGGAAAGACAATCCTGAGGATGAAAGATCCTGTCGTCGGATCAACGGTTACATCCCGGAATTGCAGGGTTCCTTCAAGCGGATAGGGGGTGCCGTCTTCCAGGATAAGCTTGACCTTTTTTGCCGTATCGGCATCTTCTTTTTTGAGAGCGCCGCTTGCCATGCTTCTTTGAAGGCGCAGCAGACTGGCGCTCGATTGGGTTACATCGACAAAGATGGGATTGATCTCCTGAATGGTGGTCATCGCGACCCCCTGGCCGGCGGTTACCAGCGCGCCGACGGTTACAGCCGATCGGCCGATGCGGCCGGCAATCGGTGCGGTGACGCGGGTATGATCAAGGTTGATTCTGGCACTTTCCACTGCCGCTTTGCCCGCTTCGATCTCCGCCTCAGCCTGTTTGAGAGCGGCAACGGTATCGTCATAGTCCTGTCGGCTGACTGCCTTGATTGCCACCAGTTCCTTGTAACGCTCCGCCCGTAAGCGAATGGAAGTCACGTTTGCTTCGGCCCTGGCGAGGGCGGCTTTGGCGCTGGCGTAAGCAGCCTTATAGGTGGCCGGGTCGATCTGGTAGAGAATATCCCCGGCCTTGACATCGGCGCCTTCCGTAAAAAGGCGCTTCTGGATGATGCCGTTTACCTGGGGCCGCACTTCGGCAATAAGATAGGCGGATGTCCGCCCTGAAAGTTCGGTGGTGATGGATGCCCTTTCCGGCTGCATCGTAACCACGGCAACCTCGGGAGGCCCTCCCTGCGGTTTCCCGGCTTTTTGCTGTCCGCAGCCGCCGGTTATTATCAATCCGACAAGAATTCCCAGAATCGCGACGAACCTGGCCCCATCATGAATTCGCATATGCCACCTCTAAGACAGTAATGAAATAATCCGTGCCTGCTTCTGTCCAAGCGCGGAAACTTTTATGATTTTCAGAGGCAACATTTTAAGAAAATAACGCCTCGTTCTTCTGAATGAGTGTTCATTCCTTAAGATGCCGCTTTTATTTTTATCGTTTGATGCCATCCCAACAAGCCTCTGCGATTTGTGTAATCAGAACATCGTCCAGAACAAAAAAACCCAGGATATGGTCCCGCGCCAGGGCAATCAGGGGACCGAAAGCCAGGGCGAAAAGGATGATAAAAGGAAAGTCTTTCAGCACCTGCTGGGCGACTCCCTCTGCGAACAGTTCTGAAAAGATGCTGGGGATATTCGCTTTTCCAAGAAGACGATCTCTCCGCAGGGATGCCCCATAGGGGGAATGTTGGTATTGTTCTATGTAACGGAAATGAATAGGATGTGTTATGAAATAGCGGAGAAGGGCGGTGGCGACGTGGAGAAAACGTTTACGGAAGGGTTCCCCCGCGGAGTAGCCATCCCGTAGCGAAACCAGAATCTTTTCCTCCAGTTCGTGGTACAACGCGTTGATAAGTACGTCCTTGTTTTCGAAGTACCTATAGATGGTGCCTACGGCCACACCGGACTTTTCGGCGATCATCGACATAGGCGCACCGTGGAAACCTTTTTCTGCAATCAGTTCCAATGCGGCCTGTATGACTTCATCTCGTTTATCCGGTTTATTCATGGTTCGACCTCGTCCGGTTCGTTTATCCAAATATTGGAGTGAACGTTCATTCTGATAAAGTCTGCACTTATGTCTTTCCCCCGGCCTTTGTCAAGTACATTTTCCCGTTGCATTTTTTCCGGTAAATCTGGAACCTGCCTTTCAGGGTGTGATATATAGTGCCTATTCACATTGCGTGCCCGGGAAAAGTCGGTCGCATAAAGAAAGCGCCGACTCTGATTCCTGAAGAGAGAGGGGAGAAACAACCGTAATCCTGTAATGGAAAAAGCCAGATTCATTTCAAGGCCCAACCGCTTTACCGTGCGCTGTGCCCTTGGTTCGGAAATTCTTGACGCTTATCTTCCCAATCCGGGGCGTCTCTGGGAATTGCTGATGCCCGACAGCGTGCTTTATGTTGTCCGGCAGAAAACCGGGGAAAATCGTAAACTCAGGGGCATGGTCATGGCCGTCGAACGGGAGGGCAGGCCTGTCATGCTGCACACGCATGCCTGCAACGACGTCGTAGCCGCTTTGCTCCAAAGGCGGATGCTGCCCGGATTTGAAGAACTGCGCATCTTGCAGAGGGAAATACCCCGCGGCGGCAGTCGTTTTGATTTCCTGCTGGAGCGAAACGGCGTTCCGCAGCTTCTGGAAGTCAAATCGTGCACCCTTTTCGGGCGCAGGATAGCCATGTTTCCCGATGCGATAACGTCCCGCGGGCGGCGCCATCTTATGGAACTGGCCGAACTGGCCCGGCAGGGAACGCCGGCTCACGTCCTTTTCCTCGTTCATTGGCCGCAGGCAGATTTTTTTCTTCCCGACTACCACACCGATTTTGCCTTTGCCTCGACCTTTCTGGCCGTAAGCAAGGAAGTCCGGTTTCATGCCTTGGCGGTCGATTGGCGACCGGATATGACCCTGGGGGCGGAAATCCGCGAGCTTGAGATTCCCTGGGCGCTCCTGAAACGGGAGGTTCAGGACGGCGGTTGTTACCTCCAGGTCTTTCATCTTCCCGAGGATGGGAATGTGGCCCTAGGTGGTTCGGCCAGCCTGCCGTTCCGGAAAGGATATTACGTCTATGTCGGTTGTGCCTCCTCCGAATTGAGCCGTCATCTGCAAAGCGTCAGGCGGAAACCGGGACGGGGAAACAGCCCCCGCGGCAACGCCCTGGATGGCCTGAAAGCGGCGGCTGGAGCGAATATGGTCATCCCGATCCGGACCAGAGAACCGCTGGAGGCGGAACTTATTGATGCCCTGTCGCACATCGCCGACTGGACAGTGCCGTCTTCGGAGATGCCGGAAGATGCAGGTAATTTCCGTCTCTTCGGCTTTAGCGAACATCCCCTCCACCAAATCGACTTCATGAACCTCCTCCTGGATTTCCGCATCAACCGCCTGGAAAGGCTTCTTCCTGATATCCATGTGTAGCCGCTTGCAATCATAAATCTCC